>JBFZEW010000030.1:0-6203 GCA_041306665.1 Spirochaetota bacterium
AACAATTCCAACGAATTTAAATCAGTTTTTGAAAATGCATCCGATGTCATTTTAATTGTACAAAATAATAATATCGAATTTATAAATTCAAAACCTCTCGAAGAATATGGTTATTCCATTACCGATGTTACCTATAAAAACATCATGGAATTTGTATTCGTTGACGATAAAGATAAAATCCATGAATTTCAAATAAAAAAATTCAAAGATGAAGGTTTTCCTGATGATCTGATACTGCGAATTTTCACAAAGCAGCATCGCCTTCTTTTCGTTAAAGCAATTTCCATTTCAACTCTGTGGCATGACAGACCTGCAAGACTGGTCTGCATTAAAAACGTTACTAACAGAAAAATAAATGATTTAACATTGAAAAACTCCGATAACCTTTTATTTAATATTATAAATAATTTTTCTGATCCGACTTTTATTCTGGATATTAATCAGAAAGTTTACTTGTGGAATAAAGCACTGGAAGAACTTACCGGAATAAAATCAGAAAAAGTAACCGGAAAAGAAAACTTCAAAGAACTGCTGCCGTTTGTTGACTACAAGGAGCCATCTATTACCGATCTTGCACTGAAATCAGATGAAATCATTGCGCAGGAATATGAATTTTTCCACCGTGATGAGGATATTCTTATTGCCGGAAGATTTGTTTCCTCCCCGGACGGTAAAATGAAACATGTTCTGGTTACAACTTCAATTTTGTATGACATACAGGGAAATATAATCGGTGCAGTAGAATCATTTAAAGACCTGCCAGATCTTAAAAACTACTGTAATGAGCTTGAACAGGCTGTTAAAGAAAAACAGATTTTAATTAAAGAAATACATCATCGTGTTAAAAACAACATGCAGCTCATAAACAGCATGCTCTCTATTCAGCTGCGCTATGTCAAGGATCCCGAAGCTGTTGAACTGTTTAAAGACAGCGTAAGCAGGATAAGCACAATGGCAATGATACATAACGAATTGTACCGGTATACAGAATTTGCTGATATTAACTTTCAGAATTTTATTCCTAAAATAATGCAAAATTTATGTGCATTATACAACAAACAGAATATTTCCGTTAAAATTGATGCAGAGGAAATTCATCTTGGAATTGACGACGCCATTCCTTTCGGATTAATTCTAAATGAACTCCTGGCAAATTGCTACAAACATGCATTTAATGAAAACCCGAATGGAAATATTACAATTAAATTGTTTTTTCAAAAGCAAACCGGCATATGCAGCTTAACAATAAAAGATAACGGCTGCGGACTTCCTGCGGATTTTGATTACAGCAGCAATACGACTTCGTTCGGACTGCTAATGGTTAATCTGCTTTTATCACAGCTTGAAGGAGATATAAAAATAAAATCTGAAAGCGGTACTGAAATTGAAATTACATTTCCTGTGAAAATTGCACAGATTCCCTTGTCAAACAATGCATTGTAATTTTAGTTTGACAAATGCAAGTTACAGGACTGAAAATGAATACCTGCGGGTTGTATGATCACAACCGGATTTAAAAATATTTTCAGCTGCACAGTGCCTGCTACTCATTGCTGAAAATTACATTTTCTATTAAATCTACGAATAATTCCAAGGATGAGCATTATAATGATCGCTATAACAACAGACATAAATGATCCGCGTCAAAACCGCTTATTGGCAGTTTTACCAAATGAAACCTACGATCGCCTATTACCGCACCTGGAGCTTGTCAGTCTGGAACTTGGAAATGTTCTCTATGAGTCCGGCGACCAGCTAAGTTTCGTATATTTCCCGGCTACGGCAATTGTTTCTCAGCTCTCTATGATGGAAAACGGATCATCCGCTGAAATTGCCATTGTCGGCTATGAGGGAATTGTCGGCATCGCCCTTTTCATGGGCGGAGAAACAATGCCAAGCCGGGCAGTTGTGCAGAGTGCAGGAACCGCATTCCGGCTGAACGGAAGGATCCTGAAACAGGAGTTCAACCGCACGGGAGCGTTCCAGCATCTGCTGCTCCGGTACACAATGGCTTTTCTTGCGCAAATGGCGCAGACCGCCATCTGCAATCGACACCATTCAATCGATCAGCAGCTCTGCCGCTGGCTGCTGCTCAGCCTTGATCGCCTGCCGTCGAACGAGTTATGCATGACCCAGGAACTCATAGCGAACATGCTCGGCGTCCGCCGCGAAGGAGTAACTGAGGCTGCCGGAAAACTGCAGAGCGCAGGTTTGATAGATTATAACCGCGGACGCATCACTGTACTGGACAGGCCGGGCCTCGAAGCACGGGTTTGTGAATGCTATGCGGTTGTAAGGGATGAATTCGCCCGGCTTCTTCCGGACAAGATCGCTTTTTGACTTTTTATAAAGCCAGTCGTTATGGTGTTTTCCAAATTTTTACAAAAACTATCGGAAAACTAATATATTAAGCTTTCCACAAACCATGTTTATTGCACTCTTCTCTTACGATTTCTACATCAGCTTTGGAAACCGGGAAAACAGTTTCAGGTGCATCACCCGGACTGAGGTCTTTCCGGTAGACTATTCCGCCTTTTGCAATAACTTCGATCATTTCTATCCAGTGATCATCATCCATAGGGTGAGCTGCTTCTCCAACTTTAACTTTGATTCCTCCGTCTGCTTCTTCAATTACCGGAACATGCTTTTCTTTTGCAGCATCAGTTGTTTTCGCTCTAAGAGCCTTCATGTCCTGACCGCAGCATACAAGCGTTCCTCCTCCAACTCCAATAACCTCTATAACGTTTCCGCAAACTTCACATTTAAAAATCTGTTTTTTTTCAGTAGTCATTTCAATTCTCCAAAATTTTATTTAAAATATAACAAAGGCAAGTGACCTATTGAACATAGTTAAATAAAAATTCACTGTCTGTGCGGTAGCGTACAGTCAGAGAATATCCACGAATAAACCGGATCTTTTTCATCGCTTGAAATCAATTTTTAATCTTGAAAACATACTGAATAAACCCGCTTTCCTCAGGTGAAACAATGTCTTAGTCGCCTTTGCATCGACAGGTATAAACCGGCTTTTTCCGGAGTCCTTTGAATAACCGAGGTATCTGTACAGAAAAGCCTGTGTCTCAGGCTCAGTACTGCCGGTTAGGACTTCGGGTATCTCGATTACTCCTTTCAGATCCAGCGGTGAACCCTTGGCGCCGGGATTCCGTTGAATATGGATGCGAAAAGTGAACACCGTATGCAAATACAACTGGATGACCGTTCCCGATTTCAGAATAATCCGCAAACTGGACGGAGAGCAGTATAGATTAAAATCATCCAGAACAGCCTGATAACCACCGAGGCTGCCTGTATAACGGAAATCTTTTTTTTCACCCTGAACGGGAGGATCAGAACCCTCCGGTGTGTCATCCAGAAGAGTTCCAATGTCACCAGCGCCAGCTACCTTTATAAATTTCCAGCTTAAGCCATTTAGAGTCTTCTCGTAATATCCCGTATTCCCCTTCCTGTCCCTGCCTTCCACCCTGAGAGTGCGCGCTTTCTCGCCTTCACCCGTCGTATAGACGGTAATTTTATCGCTGATGATTCCGGATATCTTAGGCTGCCGTTTCCAGCCGGCAATAGGAAGCTTCCGGGGATACTGCCGGTCAAAAATTCCTTCATGAGCCGGAATAACATCATACGTATACCTTAAGGTCGGGTTAGCACCGATTACATCAAAATCGACATGCCTGGTAAACATATCGCCGTAATCGCTGATTATGAACACCTCCGACCCGCTTGCACTGATATTCCGGGCAATGAATCTTCCCCGCATAGGAGTGGCAATCTGGTATCCCCAATCCGCGGGTGTCCATGGGTCTGCGATGTGGATAATCGTACCGTCTCCTGATAAAAAGTATATCGACCCCACGAAAACAACAAATTTATTTCCATTTCCATCGGTCTGATATTTCTGTTCCTGCGGTCCGCTGTGGGAAACGCTCCATCCGCGATACTCCCGGGGGAGCTCCAAACCAGGACCTTTCGAGAAAGGGAAGCCCCAACTGCTATCCCACACCCATTCCTTATAATCCGATAAACCGGTCTCGCAAGAATAAAGATGATTTTTATACACAATTTCCATCTTGCAGCCGTCGATATTAATCTGATCAATAGCATCATAAGAAATAGGACCCGCGTTTTTATCGGAATGTGCCATCGGGAAAGTATCCACAAGAAGCCATCCGGAAATATTCACCTTGGAATCTGAATGTTCTTTAATATAAAGGCTGCCCTTATGCAGTAAAAAATAATATTTTCCGTTAAAACTTTCAGAAGTAGTTCTGAAAAATATCATATCAGGAAACCCGGAATAAATGACGACGTAGTCCGGTGCTGATTTCTGGGGAGAAATTACGGTACAGGCGGCTAATGAATAATCCAGAATGAGGATAAAAATGATTTTCATCAGTCTGTTCATTACCTTGCATTGGATAGCCGGATTCAAAATCACATCCTGCAGTCCATCCTCATCGATCAGCTGTTTAAACTGAACACGTGTTCCCGGTTTCTTCCATATATTAACTTTCATTATATTGTCTCCTCATATTCCAATAATGCAATTCGCACCGGCTGGTTTCAGTAGCTTCCGATGAATTGATCATTGATCTTCGGTATATCTGAATTTTATCATTTATTTAAGGAAAGCTGCATCTTTGGAACATATTGAAATCCTTATCCTTTGTCTGTGCGGTAGCGTACAGACATCTATCCGCAAAATGATTAACTTATGGGCACTTAGCAAAACCAGTATTTACATTTTTTAATAAAATCGTAAATACTGATTTTATCAGAATTTGTACCGACAATGGAACATCAAAAATTTAGTTTTATAAGCCATAAAATTGTAAAACTCCATATGTAGTATGGAGTTAAATATATTGACAATATTCAATCTGTCTCTTTATCCACAGCGAGCTGCATTAAAACCCGCCGTGGTTAATCGTTCTTTCATAATATAGAAAATTGTAAAGGAGTAACAGATATCAAATGAGGAAAAGACAATGAAAAAACTATATGCTTTAAGATTATATATTTTATTTTTCCTAATGTATGCTGTATTGGGCTGGATTTATGAGGTGTTTCTGGAAGTCGTCGTGTATAAATGGGAATTTTCAAATCGCGGATTTCTTTTCGGTCCTTATTGCCCGATTTACGGATTTGGTGCATTGCTTTTTATCTTCAGCATTTATCCATTAATTAAGAATAAAAAATTACTAAATAAGCTGCTATTAGTTATTCCGGTATTTATAGGTTGTATGGCTGCAGCAACATTATTAGAGCTAATCACAAGTTATATAATGGAATTTATAACAGGAGATTGGCCATGGCAGACTTATGCCGATTACGACTTTAACTTTCAAGCAAGAATTGCATTATCAACATCGTTACGATTCGGTTTAGGTGGAGTTATATTCCTCTATTTTATTCAACCGTTATTCGAAAAGATAACAAGTAAGCTTAGCGACAGGCAAATCACGGGAATAGCTGTTATGATTTCCGGGATTTTGTTTTTTGATCTATTGTATACGCTATTTATACGATAAATCAGAACTGACGCTTTATTTATTCAGCAAAGACGAGCAAGATGTTTTGCAACAGAGACAAACACATTGGCAATTCAGGCTACAGCTAAATATATATCTGGCAAAAAGCCAACTTTTCTGAATTTTCAGTATAATCGATCAGTAGACCGACCTGTACCTTTGATGAAACCTGACACAAGGAGATGAAATTTGTGATGGAAAAGGCATATAGAGACCTGGAAACACTCAAAATGATTGAAAATGAAGCCCGCGAATATTCAGAGAGCATCATTAACACAGTGCGAGAATCTTTAATCGTTTTGAATCACGACTTGAGGGTAGTCACTGTCAGCCGTTCATTCTATGAGTTGTTCAAGGTAAAACCGCAGGAGACTGTCGGACAGCTGATATATGACCTTGGAAATAAACAATGGAATATCCCCGGGCTACGTGAACTCCTTGAAACGATACTTCCGCAAAAAACCAGCTTTGACAACTACGAGGTAATGCATGACTTTACCTCTATCGGCAAGCGCATTATGCTTCTAAATGCCCGGCAGATACACAGGATGCTTGGAAAAGAGCGGATAATTCTCCTTGCCATCGAGGATATTACAGAACGAAGGGAAATAGAAAACGGCCTAGAAAGGACACGGAAAGAACTGGAATCAATAAAAA
>JBFZEW010000031.1:0-9129 GCA_041306665.1 Spirochaetota bacterium
ACCGCATGTAGTGTTTCATACCGCAGCGCACAAACACGTTCCAGCAATGGAAATGAATCCGCATGAGGCTTTTTTGAATAATGTTGCAGGTACTCTTAACGTGCTCGAAGCGTGCAGGAAAAGTAAAATTGAGAAATTTATTTTTATATCTACGGATAAGGCGGTCAATCCTGTAAATGTAATGGGCGCTACAAAAAGAATCGGCGAGCTTCTTGCTTTGAATTACGCGGAGCGGAATTTTCTGAATGTTTCAATTGTCCGTTTTGGAAATGTAATCGGCAGCCGCGGATCGGCAATTCCGCTTTTCATGGATCAGATTCGAAGCGGCGGACCTGTTACGGTTACTCACCCGGACATTCAAAGATATTTCATGTCAATTCCGGAAGCTGTTCTTCTCGTAATCAATGCGGCTGTGTTTAATCATAGAAGTAATGTATTTCTTTTGGACATGGGAAAACCTTATAAAATACTAGATATTGCCGAAAAACTGATTAGAAATTCCGGCTTCATTCCAGGTAAGGATATTATGATCGAATTTACAGGTCTGCGTCCCGGTGAAAAACTTTTCGAGGAACTCAACTATAAAAGTGAAACCCTCGGACCTACTCCGAATAAATCAATTTTTCTTCTCCAATATGATATGGTCAGCATTGATATTGATATGATTAAAAAAATCGCGCTTGAAATTCAAAATTACAGCGAAAACGAAGTGCGTGCAGTTTTAAAAAAATTTGTCAGCGGTTATTCTTACGATGAAAGAGCGGTTGACTTCGGCAGAATTGTAATGTGACAAGGGCGGTTGCCCGCCCAATGCGAAACATTAAATGTCTTTAAAAATGGTGTTATTGACGCTTTCAGTAATTCGTTCAATAGCGGGTTTCAGTCTTTCAAAACCTTCTTCAGGACTGTCAAAAAAATTGAACAGATTCAAATCTTCCGCTGAAATTAAATTTTCTTCAACGAAATAATCAAAATTGATCAGTTTTTTCCAAAACTTAGTATTATAAAGAAATATAGGAATGTTCTGCTTCGCGATTTTTTTTGTTTGAATAAGAGTCAATGTTTCAAACATTTCATCCATTGTTCCAAAGCCGCCTGGAAATACAACAAGAGCCTTTGCGTGATAAAGAAACCAAAGTTTCCTCATGTAAAAATAATGAAATTCAAAATTTAATTCTTCTGAAATGTAAGGATTCGGATATTGCTCAAACGGTAAAGAAATGTTGAGACCAATATTTTTTTCTTTCGCTCTGGCGGCTCCGCGGTTTGCAGCTTCCATGATTCCAGGCCCGCCGCCTGTGCAGATATATAATTTTTTATCATCGTCAAGAGTTTTTGACCATTCGGCAATCATGAACGCGAGATTTTCTGCAGCCCAGTAGCTGTCAGCAAGAGGTGAATCTTTGTCAGGTTTGATTCTTGCCGAGCCGAAAAACGCGACAGTATGATGTATGTTGTTATCCTTGAGTTTCATCTTCGGCTGAAGATATTCACTCATTATTCTGATTACTCTTCCTTCTCTGGATTTTAAAAAATCTTCATCAAGATATGCTTTTGCCGCTTTTTTCCTGCTCATTAGTATCTCCTTTTTCTGCTCATGTTTAGTATTGTACCATCAGTAAAGCTTGTAATTGAATTTGAAATAACGTCTTTCTTATCAATAAGATCAATCGATAACTGATCCATGAAAGACAAAATAATTTTTAATCCCGCGCCAATTCCGTTCAGGTTGATTTCATTTCCGTTCAGACGGATTTTTAGTCTATTTTTTTCCGGATTCTCGACATAGTCGAAAATTTGTTCATGATAATTGCAGGATTTTGAGTCGGGAATTTCTTTGAGCATTTTTTTAATATCAAGACCTTTGCCATGGTCAATGATTGTTGCGTCAAATTCATGTTTGCATATTTTGTAGCGTATTGTTATTTCGCGTTTTAGATTTTTATATAATGAAGATAACTGCTGATTTTCAATGGTTTCCTGTACGGCATTAGTAATTGCTTCATCCATTGAAAGCATGATCTCGTCAATTTCATCAGCCGGATATCCGATGCTTTTCATATCAGAAATTAATTGATTTATTACTTCAGTAACTACTGAAGTATCCGCCTTAAAGCTGTTAAGATAATTTATTTCGTTTTCATTACAAATCATAATTTTATTTTATAATTATTTCGTCCTCAAAGAATTATAGTATGTATGTTTGAAGAAATCAATAAATATTTCAGCTATTATAAAATTATTAACTCATTATTTGCCATCCCATTGCAGCTGAAAATCGGAACTTATACGTTTGAGAATTTTTTTCATTTTTTAAATAACAAATACGTTTATTTGCTTATTTCTTGAATTTTTTTAATTCACATTATCGCAATTCTTCTGATTGTGATTTAATCTGTGCAATTATGAATTTTTTCTCAATAATACGCTTTTTACGGCTCATTTAGTCTGTTGATTTTAAGATATGTTTTTATAAATTTAGATTTAATATTGTTGATTTTATTAAATATTCTATTATTAATGTCTTTATTGAGTGCATATCAATAATCAGATTTTTTAGAAATATATAAATTAAAAAATTTGATTTTATCAGTACTGATAAAAATGATGGAATGTCTATAATGCTATTCATTAAGAGTTTCTTATTTTTTTTATGGAGATTTTATGAATTTATCGCAAAAAATACAATATATTGCAAAAGAAAAAAATGCGATCATTCTTGCTCATAATTATCAACCTGCTGAAATTCAGGAAATCGCTGATTTTACCGGTGATTCGCTTGAACTTTCAAGAATAGCGGCAGATAATAAAGCAGATTTGATTGTCTTCTGCGGTGTATATTTCATGGCTGAATCTGCATATATTTTATCCCGCGGAAAAAAAATAATTCTCCCTGAATTGAATGCGGGTTGTCCAATGGCAGACATGGCATCGGCTGATAAAATAATTGAAATGAAAAAACAGCATCCCGGAGCGAAAGTAGTTTGCTATATAAATTCTACGGCAGAGGCAAAAGCTGTGTCGGATGTGTGCTGTACCTCGTCAAATGCAGTAAAAATTATACAAAATATTGATTCAGAAAAAATTATTTTTATTCCGGACAAAAACTTAGGCAGTTATGTTGCTGAATTTACGGACAAGAAGATTATTCTATGGGACGGGTATTGTCCGGTTCATAACAACAGAACAATGAATGAAATCCTGGCGGCTAAAGAACAAAACAGCGATGCCGAAATAATCATGCATCCCGAATGTCCGCCGGAAATCAGAAAAACCGCTGATAAAATATTATCCACTGGTGAGATGGTTGCATATTGTAAAAAAAGTAAAAATAAAAAATTCATTGTAGCTACAGAAAACGGAATGATTTATAAATTAAAAAAAGAAGCACCGCAAAATACATACATAGAACTTACGCCTTCTTTTATTTGCGAAGACATGAAAAAAATTTCACTTGAAAAACTATATGCGTCAATAGTGGATGAAAAACCGATAATTAAAGTAGACGCGCTCGTCGCAGAAAACGCACGCGGCTGTCTTGATGCAATGCTGACAATGTCATAGAAAAGGTAATTAAATTGGAAAATGATTTTCAGAATGAAATAGAAAAAATCAGGAAAAAAACTTTTAATCCGGAACTTCAGAAACTGGTTAACGGTGTTTTACTTAAAGAAAATGATTTACCTGATTTTAAACAGGATAAATACACGCTTCTTGAGCAGATTCACCTGCTCTTTTATAAATCATTGAATCTCTCAAATGCGGAATTCTGCAATGATACTGACTTCAGGTATGATGCCCAGTCAATTAATGAGAATGAACTTGATGTTTCTGATCTTTTCATTGATAAAATTGTGATAATGGAATATGATAACAGTTCTGAAATATATAAAGTTACAAAATCCGAGTTTGAAGAAGAAGTTGCAAATCAGTTTATTTTCTGTCCTTCAGAAAAAATTTACAAAAAGGTTTTTACCGCAGGAAAACCGGTAAAATTCAACTACAACTTTTTAAGTCAAAATGATATTGATGAAAGATTTCTACCTCTCGCGAAATATGATTTTTTCGCTGTTTCTTTCAATACTGTTTTAAGAAGCATTTGGAGTAGATATGTTAAATTTTCGAACACATTTGACTTTTCCAAATTCAATCCGGTTATACTTTTTTCAGTAAAAAAAGAAATAACTGAAGAATTATTTCTAAAGAAATATTTGATTTCATTCTATCTGCGTTTATATGATGTTTACAAAAACACTTCCATAACGCGAAATGAAATCACAGATATTAGAATAGCTCTTGAACGTTATTCAAAGGAAATGTCAGTATTTGATGACGCGTCTCTTTTTATTCTGAAAATTAATTGTTCTTTTTCCAATGAGTTTTATTTTTTACTTAAATTTCTTAAAAATAAATTGGAAAAAACAGTAATTAATTCAGCTAGAATTACGCTTGTAAATCTAAAATGCATAACCGCATTCATAAACAATGCCGATGTTAAAAAATTCATTGAAGAAGTGGATGACTTTAACCACCAATACGACAACTGCATTGAAATTATTCGATATAAGAATTTTCAGAAAAACAATATCAACCGTATTCTGCGGGAAATAAAATTATTATGACAAAATTGTTTTTTTTTGTTATATTTAATCATGGATAAAATGAAGAGAATACTGATAATTATACTGGCTCTTGCAAGCATTGAAATTTCCGCCGCTGGAAACATCGGTGTTTCAGGTGCTGATTTTCTTGAACTTGGAGTAGGAAGCCGCGCTCTTGGAATGGGCGAGGCCTATACCGCGATGAGTGAAGACGTGAACGCAATGTATTATAATCCCGCATCATTGGGAACTCAGAAATATCCTGAATTGAGCATTAATCACCAGGAATTGATTCTTGATTCACGTTTTGAAAATGTATCTGTTGTTTGGCCGTCATTGGGAGGTTGTGCGGGATTTTATTCGTCATTTTTCTGGGTTCCTCCATTTGAAAAAATTGATATTAACGGTAATGTTACTGGCGATGTGAATTTTTACAACAGCTCATCATCGCTTACTTTCGGAAAAGCATTTGAGTCATTCTATGCCGGCGCGACAGTAAAATATATTTATCAGCGGATCGATACCAATAATTATCATAGTCTCGCGGTAGACGCCGGAGTATTGAAATCTTTTTACATGTTTACTCCTTTCAAAGCTCCTGCGCGGAACTTTTTTCTTGGTTTTTCATTAAATAATTTCGGGCTTAACGTAGCTGATGATCCGCTTCCGCGAAATTTTAAAGCGGGAATGTCATATGTTGCCGCTAACTGGATGAGACTTAATGTTGATTTTTCAGAATCATTGATTGAGGCGAACGATTTATTCGATTTTACTTACGGATTCGATGAAAGCTTCCAGGTGAATACCGGTATTGAATTTAATTATGCTGAAATTTTATATTTCCGTTCTGGATACAAACTTAATGACGGCACTTCATATTCATTCGGAGTAGGGTTTAACTACGCGATTAAAAATGTTGCTTTCCGTCTTGACGCATCATATTCCGATGCGGATATTTTCGGCTCAATCTATTCCATAAACTTTACGGTTAAATTGATACCTAAAGTTATCACAACAGAAGATAAAATTCTTGCTGAAAAGTACTATAAGGCTGGAATAAAATCTTACATTGCCGAAGATCTTGACGGCGCTTTGAGCAACTTTGAAAAAGTCCGCGACTATAATCCGTATTACAAAAGTATTGATCAGAAAATATCGGATTTAAAAGAATTAAGAAAACTTAAAGAAGAGAATAAAAAGTTTGATGCTTCCGATAAAAACATAAAGATTGAGTTTTAAACTTAATCAATAACAATTAACTTCCGATATTCATAACAGCAATTATCAGGACAGAGCAATGAAAAAATTTAGACTATCAGTCATTATTACAATATTATTGTCATGTTCATCATTATATGCGCAGGAATATTACAGATATGTTTCAGTAATAGATACCCAGACTGCATATACCCTGGGAAAAGGCGCTTATCAGCTGTCATTTCTTGTTTATAATGAAGGCGGTATTGAGTGGAAATCAATCGTCGGTCTTACCGATAATTTCTATTTCGGTGTTTCAATCGATACAGAGCATATTATTGGAAAACAGGACATTTCACCGAATGTACCGGGTGTTGTATTAAAACTCAGGCTTACAGACGGTTGGGAAAGATGGCCGATATCTGTTTCAATCGGTTATGATTCATTTTATATGGGACAAGTAGGAAAGGCGCAGAATAATTTATCATCCGGCGGGGAATCATCTAATTTTGAATATAATGAACTGAATAAAATGATTTATGGTCCGTATTGTGTTGTTACAAAACCTCTGTACGCGTTTAACGCTGAACAGCATTTCAGTTTCGGCGCCAGGCTTCCGACTCAGCCGGATTATGTTCCGGAAGATTCAACTTATTTTTTCTCGCTTGACATTCCGCTCGGCAAGTCATTTGTAATAAAAGGTGAATTGGAACGGATTTACTGGGATTTCAGAAGACAGGAATACTGGCTCGCGAACGCGGGTCTGCGGTATAATATAGTCGATAATCTTGGTTTTGATTTTTGTTTCAGATTTGAAAATGATGAACAGATAAATCGAGTTTTCAGAATGGAGTACAATAATGAATTTTAAAAAGTTTAATGTGATCTTTATTTTTACTGTTCTTGCGGTATCGCTTTCAATTTTTAAGCTGCATTCAGCGGGATTGCCAAAATGCGAAGTTGTTATTTTCAACAGCAAACAAGTTAAAGTCACGGTGCTTGTTGAGTTGGCAGTGAATAAAAACGATCAGGTGCGCGGATTAATGTTTCGCGAAGAAATGAATGAAAATGAAGGAATGCTCTTTATCTACAATACGGACAGTCATTTAAATTTCTGGATGAAAAACACTCTGATTCCGCTTACGGTTGCATACATTGATAAAAACGGAATCATTAAAGACATGCATGACATGAAACCTCTGGACACTTCAGTAACCTATACTTCCAAGTATCCGGTAAGATATGCGCTTGAAATGAATAAAGGCTGGTTTGAAAAAAATAATATTTCGATAGGAAGTAAAGTACAATTAGATGGATGCATCGGTAAATAGAATCCCCACGTCGAAAGACGAAAAAGCGCTTTTGATTTCATTAATTCTGCCCGGCCATAATAAAATTGAAGCGGAGTATTCACTTGAGGAATTGAAGCTTCTCGTGAAAACAGCTGGCGCGGTTGTTGTATCGGCAATGACTGTTAACCGTCAGAAAATCGATCCTGCTTACATTATTGGAAAAGGATTTCTTGAAAAATTGAAATCCATTGTCGAAGAAAATCAAATTAAAGTCATTATTTTCGACTTAAACAATACAAGACCGGCGCAGATACGCAATCTGGAAGAACATTTGAAGTGCAGGGTAGTCAGCAGAACTGAAGTTATACTTGATATTTTCGCAGGACGGGCGAGAAGCGCAGAGTCCAAAATCCAGGTTGAAATGGCACAGCTAAATTATATTCTTCCAAGACTTAAAGGTTATGGAGGAATACTTTCCAGAACCGGCGGAGGAATAGGAACCAGAGGTCCAGGTGAAACAATGCTGGAAACTGACCGCCGGCATGTTATGAAAAGAATTTCCAGGCTGAAAGAAGAAATCAAAAAAATTGAGAAACACAGGGAGCTTTCCAGAAAATCCCGCCGTGAAATCATTAAAATAGCTGTTGCCGGCTATACAAATGCGGGTAAATCGACTCTTATTAATGTGCTGGCAAAAGATGATTTATTCGTCGAAGACAGGCTTTTCGCAACGCTTGATTCATATACAAGAAAAGTATTTCTTAAAACAGATCTCACGGTATTAATGACTGATACGGTCGGTTTTATAAAAAATCTGCCGGTAAATTTAATAGCTTCATTCAAGTCTACTCTTGAGGAAATCGCATTTTCCGACATTATCTTAATTGTTTCAGATGTTACATCTCCCTATATTGATGAACAGATTTTCACTGTCGAAAATGAACTTTCCGGAATTTCCGGCGAGAAAAAAATAATTTATTATTTTAATAAATGCGACATGGCTGAGGCAGAAGCTATTAATCTCATGAAAGGTAAATTCCCAGACGCTGTGTTCGGTTCAGCACTATCCAGTTCAGGTCTTGATTTGCTGGTTTCAAAACTGATTAACTGCATTGAAACAATTTGATTTTTAAATAATTTGCTTAAAAAACCGCGATTATTGCCGATAATTTATTCATGAGACGTAATATTCTAAAAATAATTATTTTTCTGTCTTCATTGTCATTTATGGCGTTTACTTTAAATACTGTATTTAATAATAAAGATGAAAAAATCAGCTTTAGCGATGAAAAAATTTCGCTTCTGGAAGATGCGATAATTATTCAAACCTTATCTGAAGAAAGCGATCCAGATGAGTTTTCCGATATTGACAAGGCTGCAGAAACATTTTTTACAGATAACACCGGTGAAATTTTCTTTGTTGAAAATTTTATTGAAAGTAAAAGCGCTGAAATTAAAGAATCCGGCGAGACGCTTCTTAAAAATCTTCAAAAACAAGATGCCAGATGGCACTTAACCGATTATACGATTAGAAAAAATGACAATCTGTGGACAATCGGAAAAAATTTTAACGTTTCGCACAGAACCATAATCCGGGCAAATTCAATCGTTAATCCTGATGAATTGAGACCAGGTAAAACTATTAAAGTACCTAATGTAAATGGAATATATTACACCGTAAAATCAGGGGATACATTAAGTGAAATAGCGCATTTATATAAAACTGATGCACACAATATCGCTAAATTTAATAAATTGAAAAATAATAAAATTCTTTTAAACAGTAAAATTTTTCTTCCTGATGCGAAGGAAATTCAATCTAAAATTAAAGTTGATGCTCTTGCGCACAATAATAATAAAAACAACAGCAATATGAATAATGAAATACTGAATGAACAAAAAACAAATTCAATTGAAAAACCCGTGGCTAAGAATTTTAAAAATTCAACAGTCAATGATTCAAAAAATATTTTTTCATGGCCGGTTAACGGGAAAATTACATCCGCATTCGGAATGAGAAAACATCCTGTTTATAAAAA
>JBFZEW010000032.1:0-16955 GCA_041306665.1 Spirochaetota bacterium
GTTTTAGCGTTTCCCTTGCCGGCATAATTCGGATGCACGCAGAGCCTGTGAATTATCAGCGGATTTGTTCCGTTCCAAGAAACAGCATCATATTCCTGATCCTGGAAGGTATTGAGCGTAATCACTGCTGCCGCGTTATCATCAGAATAAAGAATGTACGTTTCATTGTTATTGATGTTTTTTTTTATTGATTCTTGATCGGGATAAATGTCATCCCATTGATCGATTCCATTCGAAAGCATTTCCGCGGAAGCATTTCTTATAATGTCCATTATTGAATCGAAGTCGATTATTTCCGCTTGTGTTATTTTAACAATTGCCATGAGTAAGTATTTATGATCAGGATTTAATTAGTAAAGTAAAATTTTCACGCAGATGAAAAATGATAAAGAAATAAAATCAGTTAAGCGCTAGAAAAATTGATTGAAAAACTCTGTAAATGCTGAATTATAAAACTGTATTATTGGAGATTTATGTGAACATAGTATTAAAGTTTTTCGTGTTTCAATCGGTTATTGTGAGCGGGTTTATATGCGGCTATTTTCTGCATAGAGCGGCGGAAAATCAGTCTGAAAAAATAATTAAAAAAATTCTAAAATTCAATATCGTAGTTTTAGAACCTGTAATAGTAATTAATGCTACCTGGGGAATTGTAATTACAAAAGATCTGATTATACTGCCAATAGCCGGACTGCTTATTGTTATAGCAGGTTTTATTCTTGGCAAAGCGAGCGCTTTCTTGTTGTACAGCGATAAAAGGCAGAACGCGTCCTTTGCAATATCTTCATCACTCGCGAATCATGGGTTTACAATGGGAGCGTTTATATGCTATATTTTTATCGGCCAGCAAGGGCTCGCGCTTTCGTTTATTTTTACAATATATTTTACTTTTTACGTTTACATTTTCATTTTTAATTATGCAAGCGCTGTAAGATATAACCATATTGTGAACGCGAAATTTATTTTTAAAAATTTATTTCAACTGCAGAACATGCCTCTTTACTCGATTGTGTTGGGATTGCTGCTTTCTGTTTTCAAGATACAAAGACCAGTTCCAATGTTGAATTTTGACATTTTGCTTTATTTGATCGTGTTCCTGTATTTTCTATCTCTTGGAATGCAGTTTAGTTTCAGAGGACTGAAAAGCGCGGTGAAACCGTCTATTTTTCTCGCTGGGATAAAATTTATTATACTTCCTGCACTTACTATTTTCGCATTGTCTTTTTTCCGGCTGCAGCATGAAGTTAAAGCGGTAATTATCATTCAATCCTTCATGCCTGTGGGTGTTTTTTCGGTGGTCGCGTCATCACTATATGATCTTGAAAAAAAAACAGCTTCATCCCTGTTTCTCATAAACACGATAATTTATCTTGCTGTTGTTCTTCCGTTGACTTTCATATTTAAAAGTTTTATTTTGTAATTTATTAAAAATTAAATTCGTTTTGTTTCTCTGTTTTCTCAATTCCATCAGAAGTAAAAGGCTTCAACGAAGTGTGTATGCCTCTTGCCATTACAGAAATTGCCAAAGGCTCAGAAGGACATACATAAGTACATGCGCCGCATCCAACGCATTTTGAGCTGTCAGTAACAGGATAATGCAAACCATTTTTTTCTTTCATGAAAACAGAACCGGTTGGACAATGTTCGGCGCATGCGCCGCAATCTGTTTTTTGTAAAGTAACTATGCATTTTTCAATTTTCAATTGTACTTCACCGATTGAGGTAATTTTTTTCTCTTCAAGAGATAATGGTAAAATCGCTCCTGCAGGACATACCTGCGAGCAACGAGTGCATTCGTAGGTGCAATATCCGTTTTTAAAATTCAATACCGGCTGAAAAATACCTTTGAATCCGTCCGGTGCGGCTGAAGGAACAATAATATTTGTTGGACAAACCGATACGCACAAATGACAGGAAGTGCATCTGCTTCGCAGATGTTCAACGCTTACGCATCCGGGAGGAACAGGCATTGTTTCAGCGGCTTCAGAATGATTGGTAAGTAAATTTACGAATTTTAATGATTGCAGCAATGTTCCAAAAGCTGCGAATCCGGTTAATGAAAAAATCCATTTTAATGCTGCTTTTCTGGAAAATTTATCTTTTTTCATGTTTGGAGAATTAATTCGTGAAGTCCTATGTTTATATTCAATCGCTTTTTCAGAACAGCTCTTAAGGCAGTTCAAACACATGACGCAATTTTCAAAATCTATTGCGCTATTTTTATAATCTATGCATTGTGATTTGCAGACAATTTCGCACTGTCCGCACATGACGCATTTATCATTAATATAAATCCGGTAAATGGAATGTTTTGAAATAACTGAAAGCAGCGTTCCTGTCGGACAGAACATATTACAAAAAGCTCTTCCTTTAGCAGCGGCTAAAACAAAAATCGCGATAAAATAAATCGCTGATACAATTAAAGAATACGGAATGATTTCATTGATTTTTTGTTTCGTCATAATAATAATTTTTACCGATGCGGATAGATCAATAATACTGTTAAAACCGATTACCGCAATGGGGCGCATAATGTCCGAAAAGATTCTTCCGAAAATCGAATAAGGATCGGACAGATTAAGAGGAATCAATGTGCCCGCAAGTACTGATAAGATTATTATTCCAGTAAAGTAATAGCGAAAATGCGATTTATAAGAGTAGGAAAATTTTTGTTTTCTGAATGATTTTTTAGATAAAAATGAAAAAATATCCTGTAAAACACCAAGCGGACAAAAAAATGAACAATATGTTCTTCCTGAAATAAATGTTACAAAAAGTATGACAGCTACTGAAAGAAACGCGGTTGATGATAAATTATACATAAGATTCATTACAGATGGAATTAATTGTGTTTCTTTAATAATTTTCTGCAGCAATAGCCAGTCTTTTCCGAAATTTAAAAAAGCCGCGGAAAATAAAAAGAAAATTAAAATGGAAATAATTACTCTAAATTTTTTCATTTATAAAGCTACCTTTTTTATTTCTGTTTTCTGCAAGTCAAAACCTGGTTTATCTTTGCCGAAAATCGCAAGGTATTTAATTTTATTCGGATCGAGATTCAATGTGCGTGCTGAAGCGCTGTCAATAGAAACAATGTCGTTTGATATAAACAGCTGATTTTTTAAAACAATATCAGATCGCGATGTTCCCCGCGGACCGCTTTTAAACATTACGCGGTACGCGTCGACAATATTAATCTGAGGTTTAATTACAGTATTTAAGTCAGCGATGCATTGATGCAGATCCAAAGAATGGAGTTCATATCTGTCCCAAATTACTCCCATGAGATTTTTCATGGCGCATGTCATCATTGTACTGTGATGTGTTTTAAGAACTGGCAGATTGATGAATAAATCGCAGCTAAGCGCGATTTCATGGATCTTAGTTTTTTTAAGTTTTTTACCTGAAGGAATGTTAACTGACTGATAATACGATTCCTGATGCGCCGGTGCCATTATGGCTCCCGCGCTTTTTGCAGCTTTTTCAATTCCGCTGCTGGTATAGCTTTCTTTCCAGTTATCTGCCGAGTTGTCCATTACATAAACGCGGGCAGCACCTCTTTCAATAAAATATTTTACGGTTTCACTGACAATTCCGGGATTAGTGTTTGCTCCAAGTTCAGGTTTGACATTCCAGCCGATATTCGGTTTGACAAGAACAGTTTTATTTTTAATTGCCATTGTACTTAAGAATTTGAAGTTTAAAAAAGCAGCTTTTGCCATGGCTTCCGGAGATCCTTGTTTGACCGCTGTTAAATAGGGCTGTGATTCAAAAGCGCTGAAAATTTCACGGTTTAGAAAAGATGGAATGGAGGCTGCCAATATAACAGAGACGCATTTTCCGAGAAAGGTTTTTCTAGTTATCAAAATGCTTTCATCCATTTTTTTCATCCTGAAAAGTTTTATTGACTTATATCATTGATAATCTGTACTGTTCCCTGCGAAAGAATTTTTCCGTTTATATCTTCAGCAACCACACGGTATGTTCCAGGATTGTACATTGAAAGTTCAATCCTTGCTGATTTTCCGGATGGTATCACTTCAAGAAATTTTATTTCTTCCGGTTTTGCACTCTTTGTCTCTTCATTAAAAACTTTAATCCTGAGTTTTTCAGTTCCAAAAGGCGATGCCGAGTTTAGAATCAACGTTATATCTCCGGCAGTGAAAACGCTTCCGCAGTCAACCGGCTTGCCGGCTTTATCCGTTCCTTCGCAAAATTGAACAATACCATTTTTTTTGCATGATGACAGCGAAACTATTGCGATGAAAAACAATATTTTAAAGTAATGAGCCCTGAACTTCTTCATCTTCATTTATCTCTCCGGTTTCTTCTTTAATGTTGATTTCCTTTTTAACGGGTTTTGACGATTTCTTAGTTTTTTGAAGAATTTCTATTTTTCTCTCTGCTTCATCCAGTTTTTCTCTGCAGTAGCCGGCAAGTTCAATTCCATTTTCATAATGCTTAATTGATTCTTCAAGACCCATTTCACCGCTTTCAAGTTTGGCGGCGATATCTTCGAGTTTAAAAAGAGCGTCTTCAAAGTTTTTCACATTAATCTGTTTTTTTTCCAAGAGTAACTCCTTTATCTGATTTTAAAACGCTGCATTTGAGCCGTCCATCTGAAACATAAACGTCAAGAATACTGCCGGTATTGACCTGGTCGGCGGACTTAACAAGATTCATGCTGTCGTCAAAAACAGCTGAATAACCTCTTGCAAGAACTTTTAATGGCGACAATTGATCAAGACTCTGCAGCGCAGAAACAAATCTATGTTTTCTTTCTTTAAATTGCAATTCAAAAAGTTTTGAAAATTCCGGAATATCGTTAAATCGCTGTTTTAAATCGGATACTTTTTGCTTTAAGTTCAGCAGCATGCGGTTCCGAGCATCTTCAAGCTCCATGTCGCGCATATAAACCAGTTCAAGCGGATTTTGAAAAACGCGTCTTTCCGCGACGTTTTTCAGCCTGTATTTCCCTTCTTCTGTAAGTTTAATCAAAGCGCCGAATGATATTTTCTCAAGCATCGTAATTTTTTCTTCAAGATCAGTTTTCAAGGGCAACGCGATTTCAGCGGCTGCTGAAGGTGTTGGAGCATAAACATCAGCGGCGTCATCGCATAAAGGATGGTCAATCTGATGGCCGACTGCCGATATTATCGGAATACGGCTTTCGGCAAAAGCGCGGATAACAGTTTCTTCGTTAAAAGGCATTAAATCTTCGAAAGAACCGCCGCCCCGTCCCGCGATTATAACATCAACATTCCATTCTTCGCGGTTGAGTTCCTGAATGGCGCGGACAATAGTTTCGGCAGCATCATCACCCTGTACTTTAGCCGGAGCTAAAAGTATTTCGATGTTCGGATAACGGCGGAGCGCGACTTTAAGAATATCACGGAATGCCGCTCCAGTTGGAGAAGTAACGATACCGAGTTTTTGCGGCAGAAAAGGAAGTTCACGTTTTCTTTCAGGATTGAAGATTCCTTCTGCTGAAAGTTTCTTTTTAAGTTCTTCTATCTTAAGTTGAAGTTCACCCAGGCCGTCAGGTACGGCAGAAACTATAATCATTTGATAACTGCCTCGTTTCTCGTAAACCGAAATGCTTCCGAAAACGACAATGCTCATTCCTTCTTTAATTTTGAAGTTAAGATTTTTATTAGCGTTTTTAAAAAACGCACAGCTTAAAACGGCGTCATTATCTTTTAAAGTCAGGTAAATATGTCCTGTACTGTGATATGTGATATTGGAGGCTTCCCCTTTGACATATACACTGGTCAGAAAAGGATTGTTCTCTACTGCAGATTTTATCAACCGAGATATTTCAGTTACTGTGATCGCTTTATTCATTATGGAATGATACCTAATTCTTGTTTTTTTTCAACCATAATATTGTTGAAAACAGTTTTTAATGAAACAAGAGAATCTTCATAAATTATTTTTTTGATGTTCCCTTGTCGGACCAGGCTTTTATAAAATCAGTATTTAAAAATGTTGAAAAAATACCAACTTTTAGAGTCGTCTTAAAAAATTACATCATACGGCAGTCTTGCAGAGTTTATGTTATGATGCAAGCAAGTTATCAATTGTTTTTTTAAAATGATTTATGTCTTGAATAGGTTTATGTATAATGTTTTGTTCTGTTATTCCAATGTCCGTAAGCGCTTGAGAAAGAGTGTATTCATGTGAACCAGTGTAAATGATAAATTTGAAGTTTTTATCAATTTCATTAGCCGTGAGAATAAAATTTTCCCCGCTTATTCCAGGTAGTCGCATGTCAGTAATGATTAAGTGCATTTTGTTTTCAGTTAAATATTCAAGAGCGCTTTCGCCTGAATCCGATTCGGAAATGTCGTAGTCATATGTTTCAAGCAGCATTACAAGACTCGTGCGCACTATAAAGTCGTCTTCAATAATGAGGATTTTATTTTTAAAATTCATCTTCATCTCCGTTAAGCGGGAGATTTATGATGAATTTGGAACCGAATTCAGGAACCGATTCAACATTCATTGTTCCTTTGTGATTTTCCGTGATAATAAAATATGAAACAGAAAGCCCCAGGCCGATTCCTTTAGTTCCAGATTTTGTCGTGAAAAACGGCTCAAATACTCTCCGTCTGACTTCTTCCGGCATTCCTGGGCCATTATCTTCAATTTCAATAGTAAGCATGTATTGTTTTTGAATAATGTTAATATTAAAAAAATGTTTTCTTTCAATATTAGACGCATTATGGCGGTCCATCATTGCCTGCGCTCCATTTTTCAGAATGTTAAAAAACACCTGTTGAATTTCACTTGAATTGCATTTTATAAGCTGAAGCGGTTGAGCGTAATTTTTATGGATATCGATTTTTTTGAAATCGTATTTCTTTTTAAGATCATAGTCGTTTTTCGCAAGTTCAATTGTACGGTCAAAAAGCTCGGCAAGATCAATCAGTTCCATGCTGCTGCTGGCTTTTCTGCTGAAAGAAAG
The DNA here is from genome assembly GCA_041306665.1 of Spirochaetota bacterium. Lineage (GTDB taxonomy): Bacteria > Spirochaetota > UBA4802 > UBA4802 > JAFGJZ01 > JAFGJZ01. Next base: position 6,968 of record JBFZEW010000032.1, read on the forward strand.
CATGTTTGTCACAATGTCCGCCGCTCTTTGTACTGAAGTAACTATTGTCTCGATCATGCGGAAAATATTTCTTTTCTGGAAATATTCCTGAAGCACTGTAAGTGAAAGATTGCATTCTTCGGCTATTATCTGATTTTTTGGAATTGCCGGGTCAATAGAAAGCTGCAGCATTTGCGCTCCCTGCATTATACCCGCCAAAGGATTATTGATTTCATGCGCCATGCCGGCAGCAAGTCCGCCGACTGACATCATTTTTTCAGACTGAATAAGAACTTCTTCAATTTTTGCTCTCTCCGTAACATCATCAATTCTTATTACCGCGCCGATGCTGTTCATTCCGGTTAACGGGAAAATGAGAATATCAATATATTTTGTTTCATTTTTAATAAAAACAGGAACTTTAATGAATTCCTGATCAACTTTTGTATTGATCGACTGTAAAATGAATTTTTCATATTTCATGATAGGTGGATAAACATCGAATAATTTGAGACCAATACATTCTTCTGCAGTACGCCCTGACTGTTTTTCGGCGGCTGAGTTCCATTGAATAATGTTCATATTCTCATCAACTGCGGCGATCATTGAAGACATTGAATTTGTAATGTCTGCCAGCAGATTCCGTAATTTAGACATTTCCTGCTGACGCTGCACTTTCTCCGTGACGTCGTCAATACGGAGGACAACTTCATTTGAAGTGCTGTCGCTTAAATGATATACAGAAACGAGTGTTGAATGTACAGACCCTTTATTTAAAATATCAATACTGCGATTAAAAATATCTCTATTTTCATTAATAACAATTTTAATTACAGGTTCAAGAATGCTGAAATCCGGAAAAACCCGGAATAGGTTTCCATCTTTGATGAGTCCTTGATTTAAACCGGAAAAATCACTGACTTTTTTATTGCAGCTTGTAATTGTAAAATTACCGTCAATAGTGATCAGCATTGATGGCATTGATTCAATTACGTCATGAAGAAAGTTTTTAGTTTTAATTAAACTTTTTTCCGCTGAAATTCTCGCTGACATGTTAACCGCGAGAATAAATATTATCAATAAAAGGATTGCGATGTATATCACTACATTGAGCACCAGCTTTTTATTCTGTGAATAAAAAGTTTCAGGGCGTCCAATAACTTCGCTTCCTTCAGGAAGAGCTTTAAAGTCAACTTGAAATTTCACCAGCTGATTATAGTCAAAAATATATTTTTTTTCACAATTCTGAATGACCGGGATCTCATTAGGAGATGTTCCGTTTAAAATATTGAGTGACATTTTTGCAATAGTTTTTCCCTGGTTGACTCCCGAAACGAGGTATCCTCCAATTATTCCGAGACCAATATTGTAGTCCCAGGTGCCGTAAACCGGAACATCATTGAAGCTTGTAAGCAGTTCCAAACTCTCATTGTATTTAAAAGTTTGACCAGTTGAATCCGGGGTAAAAAAAGTGTATAACAGTACAGTGTCAGGTTCGACCTGTTTGATTTTTCTTAATAGAACTTCTTTTGGAATATAATCAATTATTTCATAGGAAAAATTCAATTTGCTTGCATTAATGGCTGTATTTATTTCATTTATAGTTGCTGATCCTGCTTCGGAGATATCGGTGATTATTTTAACATGTTTCGATTTCGGATGCAGAAGACGAATCAATTTTAAATTTTCATCAATAGCGGCGTTTTCATAAACTCCTGTAATGTTTTTCTTATTTTTAATCTGATTAAAATTCGAGGCGTTTATGCTGCAAAATACTACCGGCAGCTCCCGGAAAATTGTTTTTTCATTTTCCGCGATGAAATTTAAAGCTTCTTCGTCCAGCGCGATGATGAGATCGAATTTCATTTTATGCATCTTGTGTTTAATTAATTCTTTTATCAGATTTCGGTATTTATCGTCAGATTGATTCCGGGAGTCAAGATATTCGATATTTAAAATAATGCTGTTGTTAAGTTCAAATTCATTTTGAATGCCGGTAATAATGCTGTCAGACCATTTATATCCCGGATGATATGAATTAATTAAAAGAACATTTTTAGGTTCAGGCATGTTTTGAATAGCAAATAATTTTACAGGAAACATTGCCGCAAAAATGATTAACATTAAAAAGATATTTTTTTTCATTTTTCCTTTATATTAAGTTGAAATATCATTAAAAGTGTTATATAGCATTTTTAAAAGCTTATCAACAAAAATATGTAACATTACATAAAAAGAAGAGACTTCTGAATAAATTTTAGGCGCAAGTCCATGAATCAGCGCGAAAGTCAGTAGGTTTTGATTAGAGAAAAGTATGATTATACGGCAAGTTAACTGTTGTGAAGTGATATCATAAAACTAAGTGATATGAAAGTTGTTTCAATAATAAAATCTTTGACATACGGCAAACGAAATAGCATTTTGTTAAAAATTGAAAGTTCCATTGTTTTTTAGCGTGACATTGGAACATAAATTTAGATTATAATATAAAGGAAGTTTTAATGAATAAAAAAAATAATCCCATAGACCCTGAAATGCTTGATAATGATCTCGTCACGCTTGATCAGGTTATGCCGAAACAACTATATATAATACCAATACGATATCGTCCGATTTTTCCGGGAATAATCACGCCATTGATAATATCAAAAGGAAGATTCGCGGATGCCATTGATAAAGTAATAAATTCTTCACGCGCGATTGGAATGGTGCTGCTAAAGGATGATGACATTGATGACATTAAATCAGCGAATATTTATTCTGTCGGAACTGCGGCGAGAATTTTAAAAAAAATTAATCTACCTGACGGTGGAATAAATGTTTTAATCAACAGCGTAAAGCGTTTTAAAATTACAAGCATCATAAGTGAAAAACCTTTTCTTGTCGCTGAAGTTGAATATGTTGAAGATGTGCTTCCGCCAAAATCCAAATCTACCGAATTAAAGGCGCTTACGCGCTCTGTACTTAGCCAGCTTAAAATGCTGTCTGAAAACAACCCTCTTTTCACGGAAGAGATGAAATTAACGATGGTAAATGTAGATGAGCCGGGGAAAATAGCTGATTTTGTCAGCTCAATTCTCAATTTAGAAAAAGAAGAATATCAGAAAGTTCTAGAGAAACTCAATGTTGTCGAAAGGCTTCAGCAGGTTCTTCAATTTCTTCAAAGAGAACTTGAAGTCGTCGAGCTGCAAAAAAAGATACAGAATCAAATTAATGAAAAGATAGACAAGCAGCAAAGAGAATTTTTTCTTCGCGAGCAGCTGAAAGTCATTAAACAAGAACTGGGACTTGAGCAGGATGAACGGGCAAAAGAAATCAAGGAAATGGGAGATATTATCGACACTCTTGATGTAATTGAAGAGGTTGAAGATAAAATGGAAGAGGAGCTTGATAAACTTTCAATGATGGATTCCAATTCTTCTGAATATACAATCACGCGCAATTATCTTGAAATTCTCCTTGATCTCCCTTGGAATGAAAAATCCATAGACCTGCTTGATATTAATAAATCAGAAAAAATACTTAATAAAGATCACTATGGACTTGAAGATGTGAAGAAACGCATTCTGGAATTTCTCGCGGTCAGAAAACTTAAACCTGACGCTAAAGGTTCTATCATTTGTCTTGTAGGCCCTCCGGGAGTAGGAAAAACATCACTCGGAAAATCAATCGCGAAAGCGCTGAACCGTGAGTTTTTTCGCATGTCTCTTGGCGGAATGAGAGATGAAGCAGAAATAAAAGGGCATAGACGAACATATATAGGAGCAATGCCTGGAAAAATAATGCAGGGGATTAAAATCTGTAAAACCAGAAATCCGGTATTTATGCTTGATGAAATTGACAAACTTGGACAAAGTTATCAGGGGGACCCGGCATCGGCATTGCTGGAAGTTCTTGATCCCGAGCAGAATAATTCATTCAGAGACCATTATCTTGATGTCCCATTCGATTTATCGGATGTGTTTTTTCTTACAACCGCAAATACTCTTGATTCTATTCCGCAGGTCCTCCAGGATAGAATGGAAATAATCCGACTATCTGGATATATTGCAGAAGAGAAGCTTGAAATCGCGAAAAGATACCTTCTTCCTAAACAGCTTGAAAAACACGGACTCGCGAAGGGCGCGGTAAAGCTTGATAAAACAGGTTATCATTACATTATACAGAATTGGGCGCGTGAGGCAGGTGTTAGAAATTTTGAGCGGATGATTGCAACAATATGCAGAAAAAACGCAACAGTTGTCGCAAAAGGGGGAAAACTGACGGATAGTATTCTTACTAATGAGGAAATCCGTAAAAGTCTCGGAGTAGAAATTTTCCTTGATGAAGAGAAACTTCAAATAGATAAACCAGGACTTGTAAATGGTCTTGCCTGGACATCGCTTGGCGGAGCAACTTTAACAATAGAGTCAATTATAATACCCGCTGAGAAAGGAAACGTGTTAAAACTCACAGGGCAGCTTGGTGAAGTAATGAGTGAATCCGCGAATATTGCATTCAGCTTTGTCCGAAGTTATGTTTCGGGAGATGTCGAAGCTGAAGATGTTTTCATGAAAAATATGATACATTTGCATGTACCGGCGGGAGCTACTCCAAAGGATGGACCGTCCGCGGGAGTTACAATGGCGACTTCACTTTATTCACTTGTAACCGGGCAGATCGTAAGAGATAATTTCGCAATGACGGGCGAGCTTACTCTTACCGGGAAAGTTTTCCCTATCGGCGGATTAAAAGAGAAAATGATCGCTGCGAAGCGTGCGGGATTCACTGACATTATATTTCCGAAAATTAATGAAAAAGATTTGGAAGAAATTCCTGCAAATGTCAAAAAGGGTCTTAATTTCCACCCGGTGGATGATATTAATCAGGTTTTTGAGTTAGCTATTATTAAAAAGAAAACGAAGAAAAAGAAATGAAGAAACATAATAAAAGATTATAGATTTTTTTCATATTTGGCATGAATTTTTAGTTTGAATTTAATCTTATAGTAAGTTGTGATTTTATTAAGGTTGAGTAATAGTGTTTTTTATTCTTTTTGCACTATTTTCAATCTTAATATAAATTTTGGTGCTAAATTTTGAAATTTTTCTTTTATTTTTTGGTAACTATACAAAAAATCTTGCGGAATGTTTGGTTTTAATCTTTCTTCATATATGCGCATTAATAACTCCCAAAACAAAATAAAACCAATAAAAGCAAGCTTTGAAATTGATATTTTATATTTTTGTCTCATTTTACTGAAATTTTCAATTTCATCCTCATTAAGACCGTAATGTAGTTTTTCCCATTGTTCAGGTTTATGATTCTGATATTCTGTGAGTAATCCTATTACATGGTCTGATTTAACATGTTGTTTGGTTAAATTAATTAAATCTTTGAAGATAATATTGTCGCGGATATCATACCTTTCAGATGCAGTTAGTAACTCATTATAAAAATCGACGTCAACATTTGCAGAAGTGTATTTGGTGATTTTTTCGCTCATATAGTTGTACCTCTAACTATATAACGAAAAAACTGTAAAAAATGTAAATTTTTTTCATGAAAAACCATTTTTTTTGCTGCACGTGAATCTGCGGGAGCTTTCCATTCGGAATTTGTTAAATGAATAAATGTTTAATCTTTATTAAATAATTGCATATTACTTGCATAATTTATATAATACTTTTAATCTTTTATTTTATTGCATATCTATAATAACTTACGTTATTCCAGCATAAAGTAATAACTTTTTTTATTTTCTCACTGGCAATTTAATCCAGCAGGATTATGTGTTTTTTAATCAAGAATAATCTTTTCAGAGACGAGTTTTTCGTTAAAAAACATCTGACCGCGTTGATTAAATATTTCTGTTGAGTCTGTTGTAAGGAATTTTACAGAACTGTTTTTTGAGCATTCAGTGTCAATTTCGGGATGCCTGTTGAGATAATCAATGAGGCTTAGTGCCGATATTTCATTCTGCGCGATTACTTTTATTCCAGATGGAATGTTTTTTTGAATAAGATTCATAAGTAAAGGATAATGAGTGCATCCCAGAATTATTGTATCTATTTTTTTATCAGCATCAAGAAGAGCCCGTATGTGTTTTTTTATGAAATAGTCAGCGCCTTCATTATTTGTCTCGCCGTTTTCTACAAGAGGAACCCACATTGGACACGCTTCCTGCGTAACTTTTATTTCAGGAAATATTTTATTCAACTCAATTACATATGACTCGGAATTAACGGTTCCTACAGTACCTAAAATTCCAATGTGGTTGGTTTTTGTTAGTTCACCGACTTTTTCAACTGTCGGACGTATTACGCCGAGCACGCGTTTGTTTGGATCGATTTTTGGAAGATTTTTCTGCTGAATGGTTCTTAAAGCTTTCGCAGAGGCGGTATTGCACGCGATAATTACAAGATGACAATTCTGAGCGAAGAGGTATTCAACAGCTTGAAGAGTATACTTATATATTGTTTCGAATGACCTATTTCCATATGGTGTGCGTGCGTTGTCTCCCAGATAAATGAAATCATATACCGGCATCTTTTTTTTAAACTCTTTTAAAATTGTAAGTCCGCCGTAACCTGAATCGAAAACGCCAATTGGTTGCATAAAGCCCTCTTTTTTTAAAATATTTTTATGAAGCATTTGTGATTCTTATTGTTTGTATATCCGATTTTCCTGTAAAATAAATGAGCTTCTTCTCTTGATTCTCCTGAATTTAATCTTACACCAGTACAATTATTTTCTTTTGCCCATTTCTCAGCAGCATTCATTAACATTCGGCCGTAGCTTTTTTTTCTGCAGTTTTCATCAATCACAAGACCTAAAACGTTAATTACTTTCGGCATGTATAATGTAATGTGTAGCTGAATATGGATGTATCCTTTAACGCTGTCGTTTTCAAGCAGAACGTAGCACATGTCATTGTGAGAATTACTAATCTCTTCAATGTTGCTTATTGTTTCTGTTTCAGAATAAACATAACCTAATTGTGCAGATAAATTTTGTATTGAACCGGAATCATCAATTCGCACTCTTCTGATAATTGTTTCAGTCATAGAAATCCTTAATAAATATTAGGTTAACTTACTGATTAAAATTAATACTGCAAGAAAAAAAATAAAAACTATGATTGTTGTAAAGCTTTTGATTCTGATTTGAGGTGTTGTATTTTCAATTTCTGTAAAACCTACATCAATGTTAGTTTCAAAATCGGGATCTGCGGATCTATTGATTATTGAATTTAACAATTCCAATGCGATTTTCTTGTCTTTTATGTCTATGTATGCAATGAATACACCAAGTCCGCTTTTATAAAACGCAGTATTTTGCAGATTTTTTACTTCATATGTGATGTTATTGTTTTTAAAAGCAGCTTCAATTTCATTTATAATCAGCTGATCTGATGTTTCAAATAATTTTATCATTTTCTCACACATGAAATATTTTTCTAATATCATACTGTTTACTGAAAGAATAGTGATATACGATAAACAATATAGATAGTGGAATTAACGCTGCAAATACAATGAATGACCACTTTATTGATAAATTTCCGAAATACCCGGAAATCAGCATTTCTAGTCCCATGCAGAAAAGTGCTATCATTGACATAATAATTCCCGCGACATTTAATCCTGGTTTTTTCAAAGTACGAATAAGAATATAAGCAACAACAATTATTAAAGTCAGCATTCCCCATATCGGCAGGCCGAAAAACCAGAACCATTGATATCTGCCGTCATTGTGATCAAGAAGAAATAAGAATATTATTGTTGCTGAACAATTGCAGATAATTATTACGAGAGGGGTTTTAAAGAAAAAAATAAAAAATGTCGTAAAAAAAGCAGCCATTCCAATTCCGATCATTACATAGGCTGACCATGTAACATGACGGTTTATTATCAAATCAGTAACCAGTGATACGAAAAACGCAATCGCGAAAATTGTGCATAGAATCTGCCATGTAATCAGTCGAATTTCCTTGTTTGTAATTGAATTGTTCCTGTCAATTCCAGGATATACAGGCAATGATATTTCATCGTCAATTTTAGGAATAGGAAATTTACATAGAGGACATTTTTTTAAATGCCGGTCTAATTCAACTCCGCATTTTGAACAGTATGGCATGGGTTTCTCCTTAATTTATTATTCCATGTTTGTTTCAATTTTGACTGGAATTTCCATTTTTCGTAAATTTCGGTAAAATATTTTTTCTATATCTGTTTCATTGCAAAGAGATCCGAAGCTGATGTATATTTTTTCTTCAAAACTTATTACACCGATATTTTTAACTGTAAATGGATTTGGATTGGGAATAAATTCATATCTTTCTATGTGTTCCGCGAGATTTTCCGGAATTTCAACTTTCCCGATATTTGTAATTACCCCTGAATGTTCTCTCGCTGAAAGACGACTGTATAGTATTTTCTCCATTGGAATTTTAAAGCAAAGAGGTACAATTCGTACAAGTAAATTTCGTTCTCCGCCGACGTTCCGGGAAATCTGCTGGTTGATGAATTTATCGTCGACATCCACGCGCATTGTGTGGTAAACTATTTTCAGTATTTCTTCGAAGGTGTATGTGCCCAGACGCGGGTCAATTCCCGGCATTACTGTAAGGAAAAAATTCCTCATTGATATGGTCGGATAAATTTTTCGTAAATTCACCGGAATCATAATACGAATTGGTTTTTTGATTTTTTTCTGTTTCATTGAAGGTTTTGATGCAATATATTCAATGAGTGATTTAATGTAAAGCGCGGTTAAAAATTCCGTAAGCGATACATTAAAAGATTTTGCTTTTTTAAGAAGAAGATTTACATCCGCGATTCCTGTTATTATGTTATAAAGATTTCGGTCTATTTTTTTTCCTTTAATATGAAAGGCGTCTTCTTTTCGGAATGGGAGTGGAATTTTTTGTTTATAATAACGATTGTATCCGTCTTCGAATTCTTCCGGCAAGGGTTTTTGGTTTTTTTTGAAAATTTACGGTGAACTGAGAATTTTTATTCCTGTTAATGAAAGATATTCATTAACAATGGCGTTGAGAAAAATTATTCCGCCTGTTCCGTCAGTAAGTATATGTGAAACTTCAAGAGATATTCTTTTTTTAAAATATAAAATGCGGAAAAGAAAATGATTGTTTTTTTTTGCGACAATCATCCGGCATGGATCGTCAGTTTCGGGCATAACTGATATTTCAGCGGAATTATGTTCAAGATAATGCCAGAATAAACCTGATTTTATTTTTACGAAGTAATAAGGGAAACGTTCAGAAAGAGAATTCGCCGCTTTCGTTAGAAGATGCGGATCAATAAATTCAGTTAAGGTAACAGATATGCGGAATACTGTTGTTGTCCGGGATGTAACAATAGATGGATATATTTTTGCAGCGTTGTCCAGTCTGTACCATTCTTTTTTTGATGTCATGCGGCAACCGGGAGTTAAAAAACATTCCATTTTAGTAAAATTTTATGAAAAGTTCCGTCTTCTTTGATTTTAAGAAAGGCATTGTTAAGTTTTTCTATTAATTTTGGTGAAGTATCTCTGTTTGCGGCGAGAAAAAGTCCTTCATCGGGCAGATCGTCAAATACGTATACTTTTTTAAACATGTCGATGTTGTAGTTGTTTTTTTCAGCCAGATGGCAAATAACAGAATTAGGAATTGGAAGAAGATCAATTTCTCCTTTTACAAGTTTTAAAAAATTCTTATTGTTTGAATCATTTCCAGTTTCACTGAAAATATTTTTATTTTTAACAAAACCCTTCTGAAGCAGAAATTTTTCCTGGAAATCTTCAGCAGTGGTACCTGTTTTATATTTCATCATCTGCTTTAAATTTTTTATTTCGATTGGCTTGATTGCATATACTCCGCATGATAGCGGCGCGATGGGACCGATAAACTGAAAAATATCAAGTCTTTCGCTGGTTTTTACTGTAGAAAATAGAAAAGTATTATTTCTCGTAATTGTTTCGTTATAAGCGCTGTCCCAGGAACGGACTTCAATGTAATAAGGAA
>JBFZEW010000033.1:0-8557 GCA_041306665.1 Spirochaetota bacterium
CCTTTAGGGGCAAGCCTGGGAATAAATGCGGTTGGGAGCTTTTCGGAGGGCTTTAGCCTTGCCAGTAACAGCCCTTATAGGGCTTGTCCAAGCCACCCGCTAAGCGGGTGGTCTTGACTTATGTATGTAAGATAAAATTCGCTATTAATATCTTGAACTTGAATCTACTAAATAACGCACTCCTGCATGAAAGGTAATGCCTGACATGTCGGCTGTTCTGTCTTCCTTTGTTAATTTCGCGCCGCGATATCCAACTTCACCTAAAAATTCAATGTTAGACGATGCGCCAGGTGAATAAGCTAATCCGGCGTTTACAACCCATGTGAAACCGCCAAACCATTCAACTACATCTTTTTCACCGTTATAATAACTGTAAGACATTGTTGAATAACCAAGACCGCCTCCCAAGTAAGGAGTGATTCCGGTGGATTCTTTGAAGTTTACAAGTCTTACCTGCGCAATACCCATTATTGGAAACATAAAGGCGTTGAATGTTTCTTCAGGTTTAGTATTTAAATTTCCTGAAACTTCTTCGGCTGATAATTCTTGAGACCATTGCAGCCAATATAAATTACCGCTTATTCCAACTATAAAAAATGGATCTAGTTCGTAAAAATAATCGAGTTCAATATCCAATCCCATTTTTTCCGGACCCATGGAATAACTTGATCCGATTTTACCGTCTATACTGTTTCCCACTGCAAAAACCGCGGAAGTTGAAAATAGTATTATAAATGTAATCATTAACAAAAGAATTCTTTTCATTGTAAACCTCTCTTTTCCATATAAAATATCGACAAATTGTAATATTTATTAATTAAAAAACTTTAAAGTAATAATAAATACCATGACAATATAATAAACTTAACTGCAATTGCAAAATAAAAGTCATATAAATGCTGAAAATAGTGACATTAATTGAACAATTAAAACTAGAAGGAAGGTTAATATGTCCTTTTGATTTAAACTGATGGAATAATCTATTAGCTCATCATTATAGTTTCTCGAAAGATATGCATCTGATATGTTATTTATTTTTACAAGGTTGGATGTAATTATGGCAGTACTCATGATTTTAAGTTTGGAAAAAATATTTTTATTTTTAGAAAAACATCTGCTTGTCAACGCGTCAGACGTGGCTTTATAGTTATCGAGCACTTTGGGAAGAAGAATTAAAGACATGCCGGAAATAGACGCGATCCTTCGATGATTAATCAGTGGAATTGGTTTAAGAATGAAATATATTGATTTAGCGAAAGAAGAGGGATCCGTGGTTGATGTAAAAAATATACTGCATAGAATTAACAGACAGAATTTCCAGCATTGAAATAGCCCGGCCGAAATTCCATCAGCGCTGATTTTAAAAAAACTCAACTGAAAAATGATTTCTCCTTCGCTGGAAAAAGAATAGGCCGCTAATATGAAAAATAGAAAAAACACAAAGAATCTGCTTTGCTGAAGAATTTCCATGAAACTGATTTTAGATTGAATCAGCAGTATTGTTATAAACGCAGTGAGATATAAAAGACCGATACAATTATAAAATATAGTTAGAGTTGAAAAAACAAGAATAAGAATTATTTTTAAAACCGGATTTAAAGAATGGAAAATAGTGTCTTTTTTTTCGAAATGAAAAAGAGTTATTTCATCCATGTGATTGTTTCCACGTTCCGGTTTTTACCATGCGGTCTGCGGATATTGTTTTTCTCAAAATCTTCCAGAATATCCGATGGTTTCGCGGTTTTTATTATTTTTCCATTTTTCATAATTACGACACGATGCGCGTGAGCGAGGCATTTTTCAATGTCATGCGTAATTAAAATAATTGTCGTTCCTTTGCGGTTTAAACCGATTATTGTTTTCAAAACAGTTTTTACTCCAATAAGGTCAAGACCGGCAAAAGGTTCATCCAGAATAATTACTTCGGGTTTCATTGCAAGAACTCCGGCAATACCGACCCGTTTTTTTTCTCCGCCGGAAAGTGAATATGCCGAATGAAATTGCAGTTTTTTTAAACCTGTATGAGTTAGCGCGAAATGAACTCTGCTTTGGATTTCATTTTTTGAAAGTCCAAGATTTATCGGACCGAACATAATGTCGTCGATAACGGTTTGACCGACGATTTGCGCGTCCGAATACTGGAAAACAAGACCTATTTTTTCCCGGAAATGATTTTCATTCCCGGAGATTTCCATATCCCTTAAAAAAATCTTTCCGGATGTTGCTTTAAACAAACCATTCAGATGTTTCATCAATACAGTTTTGCCGGAACCGTTGGCGCCGGCAATGATTAAGAACTCTCCTTCAAATATTTTCAGATTAATATTTTTTAGAACGTGAGTTCCGTCTGAAAAAACTTTATTCAGATTCTGTATTGAAATAATTTCAGTCATGGAAAATGTTTTTGATTAATGGTTTAACAAACTGTGCTGTCGCGACTGCTGCAGCCGCTTTAATTAAATCCAATATTATAAACGGATAAAAACCCAGACTAAGAACTTTTTGCCATGAAATATCATTCACTTTCAATTTAAAGTGAAGCCATTGCAGACCGAAAAAGTAAATAATTATTATGGCGACAATTAATGCTGCCGCATCCGAAATTATAGATTTTTTGAAAATGTTTTTATCGGAAATCAAACCAGTGAAAAATACTGCAGGAAGATATGAAATGAGATAACCTCCGGTAGGGCCGAAAAATACCGCAGGGCCTGAAGTTCCTCCAGCAAAAACCGGCAGACCGATTAATCCAATCAGCAAATAGGTAGTTACGGTAATAACTCCCCATTTGCGTCCAACTACAAGCGCTGTCAGCATGATAAACATGTTTTGCAGAACAACAGGAATGGGGCTTCCCGGAATGTTGACTTTCATGTAAGCGCCAAGAGAAATAAGCACAACAAAAAGAGCGGAAAGTATCGAGTAGAGCAGGGTTTGTTTTTTCATTTAATTATCCTTTTTGATTATTTTCATGTTTTTGCAGGAATAAACCGGCGCGATTATATTATTTTTTTGTTTAATAAGAAGTCCGCCGTGATCGTCCATGTTGCCTGCAATGCCTGAGATTTTCACATTTTGATCATCAATAGTTTCGACATGTTTGTTTTTAAGAAATGAATTTTTATCATAGAAATTTGTGATTTTATTTATATCGATGGAATAAATATCTTTCATGAAAGAGGAACAGAAATCATTCAGCAGAAGCTGGCGTTTGAGTTTCGTATTTTTAATTGCTGAAAGCGAAACGCCTTCCGAAAAATTAACTTTGTTGTTTATATTTATACCGATGCCGGCGGCAATCTCAGTGATTATAGATCCGCAGCAGCTTGAATTAATCAAAATACCCGCAAGTTTCTTTTCTTTAAAGTAAATGTCATTCGGCCATTTTATTTCGGTAGTTATATTATAAATATTCTTTATTGATTGTACCATTGTGTATGCGGCCAAAAGCGGAAGAAAATTAATTTTCTGCACAGGCAGACTCAAATTTTTTATGAACAGCGTAAAATAAAGACCGCCTTCCTCTGAAAACCATTTGCGGTCATAGCGGCCTTTTCCGTTTTTCTGCGAATCAGCGGCAACAAGCATATTTTCATTCAACCGGCTTTCAGCGTAATTCATTGTTGAATCGGTACATTTGAAATAATGATATGGAATGCTGCCTGAAAATTCATACGGCAATATCAAATCAAAATCTTTTTCAAGAATGTAGCCCCTCTTCGCGGCAGTTATCGGATAGCCGCTGATAACAAGATTACTGATGTTTTTCCAGACAGCAACACGGGAAATCATTAAATTACTGCTGATTTTTTCACCGGAAAGGAAATCATTTTCTATTTTTAACATGTCAAGTATGCTTTTTCTGGTATTTTCGTTAATCATGAAATCAAGTACGGTTAACGAAAATATTATGTCAAGTGAAATTTTTTATTGCATTAATGCAAAATTAAATTATAATAAATTGTATTAATAAAACTATTTTTCGACGTAATATCTTTATTGTGCTTTTGTTTCAGCATTTATATTCTTTACTGTAAATAAATATAGGAATTAACAGAACTATGTCAGATGACAAACAGAAAGTTAAAAATGATTCAGACGAGCTATTATTTGCTGACGAAGATTCTTCATCGGTAAATTCAAATAAAATACAGAAAGTCTGGAAGATTCTGATAGTTGACGATGAGAAAGATGTTCACCGCGTTACCAAGCTTGTATTGTCGGACATGGAATTTTCTTCGCGGAAAATGGAATTCTTCAGCTGTTATTCAGGCAAGGAAACGAAAGAGTTTTTAAAGACGAATACTGAAATTGCAGTCATATTTCTCGATGTTGTAATGGAAGAGGATGATACAGGTTTGAAGCTTGTTAAATACATCCGAGAAGATTTGCAAAACACATCTGTCCGTATCATTCTCCGTACCGGTCAGCCTGGTCAAGCACCTGAGCACAGCGTAATTGTAAATTATGACATAAATGATTATAAATCAAAAACGGAACTTACGTCTGAAAAATTATTCACTTCTTTAATTTCAGCTCTAAGAAGCTACCGTGATCTTATGATCATTGAAAAAAGCAAAAGAGGTCTTGAAAAAATAATAGACGCGTCCGCTAATATTTTTGAATTGCAGTCTATGAAAACTTTCGTTAAAGGAATCCTGATGCAGTTCGTTTCAATCCTCGGTTTCGGTGAAGAAGCGGTATATTGCCACACATCAGGTATTTCAGCAGTTAATCAAGGCGGGAAACTGCTTATTGTTGCGGCGACCGGCAAATATGATGATTCTATTGTTGATAAAGAAGTTCATGATGTCCTTAATAAAGAATTATATCAGTTGATTGAACGCTCATCAAATTTGAAAAAGTCGACATACGAAAATAATATTTATGTAGGATTTTATAAAACTGAAGGCGGTACTGAGCATCTGATTTATCTTGAAAAGGATGATCCGATCGAAGATTATGAGAAAAGCATGATTGAGTTGTTCAATTCGAATATTGCCGTTGCTTTTGAAAATATTTATTTGAATCAGGAACTTGAGAATCTTGTTGAAATACGCACAAAAGAACTTCAGTTGGCGAATGAAGAATTAAGCGAAAAAAATAAAATGATTGAACGTGAGCTTGATACCGCCCGAAGAATACAGGAAGCCATGATTCCGCGCGAGTTTTTACACTCGGAAAATGTTTTTATTGACGGCCAATATCTTCCAATGGAAGCGCTTGGCGGCGACTACTATGACGTATTTTATCTTTCTGATACAAGAATCGGGCTTGTCATAGCCGATGTGAGCGGACATGGAGTTTCCGCGGCGTTAATCGCGACAATGGCAAAAATGTCTTTTGCTAATAACGCAATTAAAAACAAATCAACAGCAGATGTTTTGAATGCTGTTCATAAAAGCATGTATAATGCTGTGGGAAAAGCGGGAATGTTCATGACTGTTTTTTACGGCGTAATTGATATTGCGAAAATGGAAATGGAATATTCTTCAGGCGGTCATAACGAAATTATTATTGCGAAAAAAAACAGTGAAATTGTGGATTTAAAGTCGTTAAACACAATAGTCGGTATTTTTCAGGAAGAGGAATATATTTCTGCAACGGTAAAAATTGATATTGATGATAAAATAATTTTATATACTGACGGACTTGTGGAAGCTAAAAACAATAAAGGACAGTTTGTCGGAGCTGAAAAGTTCCATAAAATTATAAAAGATAATTATAAACTGAAACCTGACATGCTGATAAATAAAATTTTGTTTTCCGTTAAAGAGTTTACCGGAGATGAAGAAATTGATGATGACAGAACTATTTTAATCGCGGAAGTTTTGAAGCAATCTGATGTTATCGATGTGAAAATTTCAATGTAGGCGGTATATTTTGTTTAGCAAAAATAGTTTATTTTTTGAAACAGTGAAAATTCTTGTGCTTTCAGTTTCGGTTATGATGCTGATAAGCAGTGTTTATACGTACACATCGGAAAAAACCATTGCTGTTGAAAAAGTAATCAAGGAGGCCGAATTTGTAAAAAATATTACTCTTGATACAATGGCGACATATACATGGAACATTAATAAAGAAAAAATTAATGAACTTTTTGATATTATTATGCAGAATGAAAACATTGAAGGCATGGAAATTATTGATGATAACGGAGTCCTGTTTTTCGCAAAGAAAAAAACCGATGCTGGATATGTAACATATGACGCTTCAAACGGCAAGTTTGAGGTGCCGGTATTTTTTCATAAAATTGAAGAAGAATTAACTAATGGAGAAATCAGTTACGGGCACATTACATACTACATTACGGAACGTAAAATATATTCAAACATCCGGATATCCTTATTAAAAAAAATAGGTGAAATAATACTGATTGTAACGGGAACATTAATTATCGTGCTGATAGGTTTCAATAAATCAGTTATTCATCCGATTACTGAATTGAATAATACCGTAAAAGTATTCGGATTGAGAAATTACTCAATGCGTTCAAATATTGATTTAAAAAATGAAATTGGCGAACTTGCGAAATCATTGAATCTAATGGCAGACACAATTCAGGAAAACCATGAAGACCTGGAAAAAACAGTTAATGAAAGAACAAAACAGCTTCTTCATGCCGAAAAAATGGCATCGTTAGGCGAACTAGTAGCCGGCGTTTCTCATGAGATCAACACACCTGTAGGTATTGGCGTTACAGCGATAACGCATCTGGAGAAAAGAACTACCGAGTTTTTAAAACTTTATAATGAAGAAAAAATTAAAAAAACTGACCTTGAAGCGTACACTCATGAAATAACAGAAGCAATCACTTTAATTTCCACGAATTTGAACCGCGCAGCTCAGCTTGTACAGAGTTTTAAAAAAGTCGCGGTTGACAGGTCCACCGAAGATAAAAGACGTTTTCACGTTAAAGAATATTTCGAAGATGTTATGCTAAGCCTGCGTCCGAAATATAAAAAAACAAAGCATAAGATTCTGATTGAGATACCAATGGAACTTGAATTGAACAGTTATCCAGGAAGTTTTTCGCAGATTATCACAAACTTTGTAATAAATTCTCTCATACACGGTTTCGAGAATATCGAAGAAGGTCAGATTATTCTTTCGGCTAAAGTTGTTAAAGACAAGTTTGTTTTTATTTATGAAGATAATGGAAACGGAATTTCAAAAGAAAATATTGATAAAGTATTTAATCCGTTTTTTACTACAAAACGCAATCAGGGCGGTTCGGGGCTTGGATTAAACATTGTTTACAATATTGTGAAGCAGAATTTAAACGGTTCGATTGAAATTGAAAGTGAACCCGGCAAAGGTACCAGGTTCATAATCACAGTGCCTTATGATGCTTAAGTATTAACTGTATATTTTCCTCGGAGAAATTTCGCGAGATCGGATAATTTTGAGTCTTGCGGTCCAGTGATATGCTGAGTCTCGATAACATCACTTCTTTCTTTTCTTAAGTAATGATAAATACTGACTCCGGCTGTTTTTTCAGTTCCCGCGTGAGAAATTTTTACGAGTTTTTTCATTTCCTGTAGTACAAATGACGAGCTTTTCTGATTAATTCGTATGAAAAAATAACTGTTGTCTTTTGCTTCTTTGATTGTAATTTCACTTTTTTCCGGATTAGAACTTTTTCTAGCCTGCTCGCGTTTTTTTGCTACATTGATATTGTAATCATCAATTACTTGTTTATTATGATCTTTTATGCTTTGGTTATGAATGAGAGTTTTACTTTGCTGCAGAATGTATTTCAGGTCATCGTAGGAAAGTTTTTTCAGCAGACCGGAAATTTCTTTAATGTGCGCAGTGATTTCAGCAGTATTCTTTACATCTGTTTTTGGAACTGCTGATTTTTTTGACTTTTCTGCTTTTGGTGCTTTTGCAGTTTTTACAGCTTTTTTTACGGGTGCCATTTTTTTACCTCATAAATATGTTCCGAATCCGATGATTCGTTTTTTCCAGTATGAATTGTTCATTGTAGCAATTTCAACTCTTTTTCCTGTGCTTGGTGAATGAATAAAGTCGTCCCCTCCCATATATATTCCGACATGCGACGGTCCTTTTTTATATGTCGTGAAAAAAACAAGATCTCCTGGATAAGCCTGTTCTTTCGTTATTTTTTTTGCTTCGTAATATTGTTTATCGCTGCTTCTTGCCAATTTGATATTGTGAATACTGTAGATGAACATAACAAATCCAGAGCAGTCAAATCCTGTTTCACCAGAACCGCCGTATGAATATTTAACCCCGATGTATGTTTTCGCGGTTTCAAGTATTTCGTATCTTTTTACGTTCTCTTCGGAAGGTTCTTCTGCCAGAGAGGATGCGGCTGAAAATAGTAATAAAAATAATAATATTATACTTGATGAATAAAATTTTCTTTTCATAATTCCCTTGTAATTAAATTGCCATATAAATATACTGTTAGAAATGAAACATGCAAAGAAAATAATGTTACTTCTGGTGTTATTCTCGTATTTTTTCTGTATTTCCTTAAATGCAGACCAAAATATGCAGAAATATTATCAAGAAGGACTAAAATCTTACA
>JBFZEW010000034.1:0-3021 GCA_041306665.1 Spirochaetota bacterium
TTTTTACCGTCATATTTAGAATTCTGTGAAAATATCCGGTTATCTAACGCGAAATATCCGAAAATTGAAGAGACTGCCGCAATTACCGCTATATTAATAATTATTTTCTTCATTAAAAAAATCCTTTCAGAACTGATTATTTGTCTGGATATTATGTAATTTACTTACTGTCAAGAATTTACTAAATATATTTTAAGTTTATTTCTGCTTAGTTGATAATACAAAATTACTGATTCCGTTTTTACCGAGATAATCAATTACACTGATTATTGCATCATAACTGGACGCTTTATCGCCTTCTATGATTATTTTATTATCTTTTGATAAATTTGATGCGTCAATTAGTTCCTTTAAACCGGAAATTTCAATTTTTTTATCATTGAAATAAATGATATTCTGCGAATCTATGCGGATAATCAAATCGCTCTGCACAGCTTGACCGGATTGCTCAGCTGACGGCAAATCTATATTGATGGAGCTTATTTTTTCAAGTGAACTGTTTAAAAGAAAAAACGCAACAAGAAGAAAAACCATGTCAACCAAAGGTGTTATTTCCAAAAAAAACCGGTGTGTATGATTACTCTTAAATTTGATTTTGCTCATTTATTCTCTTCGCTCAAATAATTAGCGACATACTCGACTTCTTTAATGAAATACGTTGATTTAGACACAAGATAATTATGAAAAATAATTGCCGGTATCGCGACAAAAAGACCGATTGCAGTCGTCACCAGAGCTTCCGTTATTCCGGCAGCCAACATTCCGGAAGCGCCTTTTTCAGTAGCAAGCGCATGAAATGATTTCATGAAACCCGTAACAGTTCCAAGAAGTCCAATCATCGGAGCGATTGTTGCTATTGTCGAAACAACACCGATGTACTTTTCAATCTGACGGATCGCTTTTTCTGAATATAAAAAAATTATATTTATATACCCGCCGGATGTTTTCCCGATATGCTGCCGTGAATTGATAATTATTTCAGTAATCGGATTCAAAACAAGCTCATCTTTCATTATCAATGAAGAGTAATCCAGATCAATTTTGCGGAAGAATAAAAGCCTTTCAATTGCAACAGCTAATAAAATAATGGAACATAAAATTGTAGGGAGTATTACCGCCCATGTTGGAATATTTCTTAAGAAAATAATTATTATATTTATATCCATGTTTATTTCCTACAAAATTATTTTTAGTCCTAATAACGCCGCAAAACCCGATTCAGGATAACCTTCGCGAATAAAATATTCCGTATTATACAAATTTTCGAGTTTTACATTCAGAAACATCGTGTCTATTGTTTTTATCAATATGCTTAATTCTCCGACGATTGAATATTTCATTTTTTCCGTAGATTCCGAATCAACATAAACATCGGAAATGAATTTATTTTTCCACTCGATACTGCCGTATTTTGACGCAAGTTTTATGCTCCCATCAGCCGCATGTTCGGGAGTATATATTATATTGAATTCAGTTTCAAATGAACGGAAATATTTGTAACCCGCGCCAACCCAAAATACATCAGGAACAAGCGTAAATTCACCTGCTGCTTCCGCAGTCAGAATTATAGCCGGAAAATAAAACGAAGAAAGAACATTTCCCCGCTCTTTATTTTCAACCTGCGGTCTGTATGTCAGATAATTATCATACCCTTTTAAGAAAGAGTTAAATTTAAACGAGACGCGGTCTGTATATTTAAAATCCAACTTCAAACTGGCATTATGAACACGGGCGGCAGGCAGATCATATGTCGGAAGAATAAAATCCTGCTGAAAATAAAAAACTTCAGGCTTAAAATATTCATACTCGCCTGAATATTGAAGAATAACCGATGTATATTTCATGCCTTTTAAAGATATAGCGAATATTGCAGGTATAACAGGTATGGAATACGGGTAATTTTCATTATTATAACCCAGCAGTTTCATGTCATTGTCATATTGAACATTCGCGCCTATTGAAATACCGATGTAATTAGTGATTTTAAAATCATCAATTATTTGACCGGAAAAAAAATAATCATCCTCTTGTGACGGATAGTAATATCTTGACATTTCCGTGTTTAACTTAAGACGGTTGGAAGAGGACCAGATTATTTCTCCGCCGTTCGCGAAAAAAATATTACTGACATCGGAGCTTTCTGAATTTTGCAGTTCACCGCCGACAAGTCTGTGCTTGTAATTCGAAAAAGCCAAAGTTGAAAATCCTTCGACCTGAGAAGTAAATTTTTTAATATTGGACGATTTAATGTAAAATTTATCCTTGTCCTCATGGCTGAAATTCGGATTGTCAAACATCCCTTTTGAATCATTATCAATATATATTTCATTTATTGACCTGAGAGTTTCTGAAAAATTTATATTTCCGGTAAATTCAATTTTATTTTTATAATAACTTGAGTTATCAAAAAGTTCATCGTTATAACCGTAATCATTAGAACGTTTAAAATCAGAATTCAGAAGATAAACAAAATTTGATTCTTCTTGCGAAATGCTTACCACTGAATTCATGTTATTATATTGGCCGTAAACGACCTGCATGTCAATGTTCAGATTGCGATTTTTATCGGGATTATTGCCCGTATTGCTGTAGTCCGGTAATTCCGCAGACGAATTATCAGCCGCTTTAAGTATGTCAACATCCGCCAGCTTTTGAATTGTACCCTGAGCAAGTAAATCAAGCTGAATCAATAACAGCGCAATTAAAATTATTTTTTGAAATTTTGACATTTATTATTAAAACCTTTTACATTATAGTACAAAAGCCATACAGCTTTGCTATATGGCTCCAATCATTTTGTTTTGTTACAAATAACTACTGCTGCGTGCTTTCAGTAGTTTCTGTTTTTGCCGAATCTGAATCAATATATTTTGATTTTTCATTAAATGACTGAAGAGCAGAAAGACCTAATGATCCTACCAAAAAAAGTGTAACTAAAACTGCCGTAATTTTTGTCACTACATCCGCAGTTGAAGACCCGAATGCTGACTGGCTCGATCCACCCAAAATTCCCATTCCGGT
>JBFZEW010000035.1:0-6452 GCA_041306665.1 Spirochaetota bacterium
CCCGTAAAAATGCGAAACCCCGGCATATGCCGGGGTTTCGCATTTTTACGGGCATATCTGATATGTGCATGCTGCGTGCGATAAAATGATTTGATTTTTTTAAAACTTCCTGTATAAAATATAACTTAGAAATTATAAAAATTAAAAAGGAATATTTATGAACTCTTTCAGAAATTATTTTTCAGAATTTATTGGTACATATTTTCTTGTGTTATTCGGTGTCGGCGCTGTTTATACAGACGCGTTGAGCAATGGAGCGCTTGGATTGGTAGGCATAAGTTTGGCGTGGGGAATGATAATTATTTCACTGGTTTATGCAATTGGAGATATTTCAGGAGCTCATTTAAATCCGGCTGTTACATTCGGATTTTTCTTTTCGAATTTGATTAGTTTCAAAGACGCAATGTTTTTTACGATATTTCAATTTATTGGCGCATGCGCAGCAAGTTTCACGTTGATGTATATTTATCCTGAAGTGACTGTGTTCGGAGGAACATTACCTTCAGTAAATTCAGGAACAGCATTTTTAATTGAGTTTATAATGACATTTTTTTTAATGTTCGTAATCGTGAATCTGTCATACGGATCAAAACAAAAAGGCATAACTTCGGGCATTGCAGTAGGATGCACTGTTGCGTTTCTTGTGATGATAAGCGGACCGCTTACAGGTGCTTCTTTAAACCCGGCGCGTTCTTTCGGTCCGGCATTCGCGGCAGGAAATTTCAAATCATTGTGGATATATATGAGCGCGCCGTTTTTAGGCGCGGGATGCGCTGTGGCAACGTATAGTTATATTTTCGCGGTTGATGCGGAGAATAATCGAAAGAAGATAAGAAGATTGTTTACACGTAAATAATAGTAATTATTTATCAGCACTTGTGCCGATACGGGAATATTAAAACATCAGTTTAGAATTTCCATATTTTAGTTAACCATTGGATATTGCTTTATTTTATCCTGCTGAAAGTCATTATTGAATCGTCATAAATTAGCTTTTCATAAATCAGATTTTATCAATTATTTGCTGTAATGAAAAGCGGGGAAATTTAAAATGAAAGACATGACAGAAGGAAGTGAATCACGGCATATTATCGCCTTTACCATTCCATTGTTAATAGGAAATTTATTTCAACAGTTTTATAATATAGCTGATACCATCATTGTAGGAAGGTTTTTAGGGAAAGAAGCTCTTGCTGCAGTCGGCGCGTCATTTCCGATTATGTTTTTTTTAATCGCCCTCATCATGGGAATAACAATGGGAGCGACAATTCTTATTTCTCAATTCTACGGCGCTAAAAAATATGACCTGGTGAAAAAGGTAATTGATACTACTTATATTTTTTTGTTTTTTACGGCAATTGTTTTTACATTCGCCGGAATCTTTCTCGCGGAGCCATTGCTGAAATTATTAAAAACGCCTGAAGATATAATGCATCTTGCGAAAACCTATATAGTGATAATATTTATCGGATGTATTTCAATGTTCGGGTATAATTCCATTTCGGGGGTACTTCGCGGTCTTGGAGATTCCAAAACTCCTTTATATTTTCTGATTATCGCGACATTTATAAATGTTTGCCTGGATTTACTGTTTATCCTTGTTTATAAAATGGGAGTGGCGGGTGCAGCATGGGCAACAATTGTCTCTCAGCTCGTTTCTTTTGTATTGGGTTTAATATATCTTTCATATTCGAAACATCAGTTTCTTAGTTTAAAAGTGAAAGAAATGAAATTTGACTGTGTATTGTTTAAGAAGAGTATCGCGATAGGATTGCCTTCCGCGGTACAGCAGATTCTGGTTTCAATCGGAATGATGGCGCTTACAAGAATTGTAAATGGATTTGGAACTGTTGTTCTCGCTGGATATACAGCCGCGAGCAGAATCGATTCAGTTGCTATGCTTCCGGCGATGAATTTTTCAATGGCACTCTCAACATTTGTCGGACAGAATCTTGGAGCAGGCAAGCCGTTAAGAATTAAACGGGGTTTGAGGGCTTCATTAATAATGGCTTTGATAGTATCAATAATAATAACAATTCTATCTGTTGCGTTTAGATATAACTTTATCGCATTTTTTAATCAAGAGGCTGGGGTTATACAAGTAGGCGCAGAATATCTTCTGATTGTGTCCTTGTTCTATTTTTCATTTACGACAATGTTTATTTTTAACGGAGTTATGCGCGGCGCCGGAGATACGATTATACCAATGTTCATAACTCTTTTGTCTTTATGGTTTATCAGAATTCCCGTATCAGCCATCCTGTCAACGCGAATGGGGCCTGCCGGAATTTGGTGGGGAATTCCTATCGCATGGATTGTCGGGATGACTCTTTCAATTATGTATTATCTTAAAGGTAATTGGAAGAAAAAATCAATAATCATCATGAAAAATGAATAAAACTCCGAAATTCTTTTACATTAATTCCTTATTTTACGTTATATATGTAGAAGGAGAATTTTATGTTATCTACATCCATAAATGTTAAAAAGGATTTTATGAGTGAATTGCGTGAAATCAGTGAAAAGTATCATATTTCTATTTCTGAGTTGATTAAAAGAATTTTGCATCATGTCTATCGCCATTTAAATAAAAAAATTATTATTAATGAATTAACACACTATCAGAAGAAAGACAGAAAAAAAAGATGGAAGTGTTTCAGGATTGATTTTTCAGAAAATGAATGCACTCTAAATTTTAAAGTAAGATGTAAGTATCGAATTAGCTTGAGTAAGTTATTGTTTGTCGGGTTTATTCTTTTTATTGAAGATGTAATTGCTGAAATTGCAAGTTCAAATAATGAAAGTGATGATAAAATCTTAAATAGTTATACAGCAATTATTGAAAAATATTGGCCTTTGATTCAGAAAGAACTGAGAATTTTCGAAATTGAATTAAAAAAACCAAAATAGAACATCAAATTACAAAAAAAACACCAATATCGTTAAAACAAATTTCATAAATGAAATTTTGAAAATTTCAACCGATCGAAATATATTCATTTTATATGTATGGCATTTCTGGTGATAATAATTCATAATTAACTTAAAAATACTTGACGAAATAAATATTTGTTCTTATATTAACTAAATGGTTAGTTAATATAACTGTTTAGTTAATATTTATGTCGTTTTAACCGATGCCTATTTAGGAGGAAATTCTTGAAAAAAAAAGCTGTTCTTAACTCACAGGAAAAAATATTTAAAGCCTCTATTGAGGAATTTTCTGAACATGGATTTGATGGCGGGAGAGTGGATCGTATTGCAAAAAGAGCAGGTATTAATAAAGCAATGATTTACTATCATTATAAAAGCAAAGAATTGCTGTATGAAGGATTGATTAAGCAGATTACTGGAGATATTTATAATAGCATCAGTAGTGTTAGTGTAACGGGTGAGTCTTCCATGGAAAAAATATTTTCGATTATTACAGCTTACACTGATTACATTAGTTCTTTAGATAGAAAAATTTTCAAAATGATACTTCGTGAAATTGCCGCGGGAGGCATGTATTTTAAGAAAGTTGCGATTCCGAATCTTGTAGTACCGGCGTTTTCGCTTATTGAGCCGATTGTTAAAAAGGGAATAAAAAACGGTGAAATCCGTGATATAAATATACGGTATACCTTTCTTCAGACTATCGGGGGAATTATATTTTTTAATATAATGCGAATTCCTCTCGAAGGATCAATTGTTGAAAAACTGGTGCTTCGCGGGAACTACATGGAAGGATTTAAAACTAACATGCTTTCAATTCTTGAATATGGACTTGCTGTTAAGGAGAATAAAAAATGAAGAAAAAATCAGTCATATTCTTTATACTTATGCTGATTGCACCTCTCGCTGCCGAGGAAAAAAGTATTTATGAAAAAATTACGATCTCTCAGGCAGTATCAACCGCATTAGAAAATAATCATGATTATAAACTTGCAGTCAGCAGACTTAATCAGTCGGAGAAAAAAGTTCAGGCTGCATGGAGTCAGCTTGTGCCTGTATTGGAATCAGAAGCTGCTCTAACGAGGCAATATGCTGAAAACGGCGGAATGAGTCTTTCAGACGGTCAATACGATATTAAACTTGCGCAGATGAGATTTTCTATTAATCCGGGATCATTTTATAATTCATTGCAGCTTTCACGAAACAGTTTTGTTTCCGCGAAAGAAGATGTAAATAAACTTAGAAATGAAATTGAATTTACTGTTATAAAAAATTATTTTGCCGTTTTACTTTCAGATGAATTATTCAAATTGAGAAAAGAATCTATTGATGTTCTAAAACAGAATCTCAAAGATGTCGAGAGTCAGTATAAAACCGGCAGCATTTCGAAGCTTGAACTTCTCCAAGCTCAGGTTCAATTGAAAAATCAGGAACCTATTCTTCTTGACGCGGAAAATGCGTGTAATTCCGCCATAGATTATTTTAATTATTCTCTTGGAGCTGATATCCGTAAATATGCTCCCGATGAAAAAATACTTTCGGAAGTAGTTTATCCCATTGATGAAAAAAATATGAAGGAAGATATTGAAAAATTGATTGAAACAGCTTTAAAGAACAGGCCGGAAATTATTCAAATTGAAAAGAAAAAGGAAATTGCCGAAAATTCAAAAAATATCAGCAGCTCATATTATTTATGGCCGACATTTTCCATTTCTGGATCTTATGGATATACAAAACTTATACCGAATGAAATGGATACCGGTATGACAGGTCCGTTTGCGCCTGATTTTTCACAAATGACAGGAACTGATGAATGGCAAAATACTTGGCAGGTAAGGGCGGCTGCTACCTATAGATGGGGAGCTGTATTGCCTGTTGATAAATCACGCGCGGAAGAAAGAGAAAGTTCAGAAAAAATTAAAGAAGCTTCCGAGGAATTATTGAAAATGAAACAGTTAATTTCAATTTCAATAAAATCAAATTATTTCAAACTGAATTCTTCTTATATTACAATTCAATCGCAAAAAGAAAATGTTGCGATGGCTCAGGAAAGTTTCCGTATTGCGCGGGAAAGTTATAAAGCTGGTCTGATTAAAAACGCAGAGTTGCTTAATGCTGATTTGTCATTAACTACGGCTAAGACTGGATATATAAACGCAATCAATTCATATTACATGGCTTCCGCTGAACTTAAAAAGGAAACCGGTACTGACATCTCATTATTATTAAATCATGGAGAACAAAAATGAAAAAGAAAATTATACCGGTAATTATTTTAATTACAGTAATTATTTTATCAACAATTTATTTTACTTTTTTCAGATATTCTGAAGATGATAATAACCGCATTGCCGGAAGCGGTACAATTGAAGTTACTGAAATTGAAATCAGTTCAAAAATTGCCGGCCGTGTCGCTGAGCTTCCGAAAGCTGAAGGCGAAATGGTCGCTGTAAATGATCTTGTTGTAAAACTTGATTATGATGAGCTTTCCGCGCAGCGTCATTCGGCGCAAGCGAATCTTAATAATTCGTCGAAGAATTTTAAACGCATAAGTGATCTTTTCAAAACTGGCTCTGTGTCGCGAAGGGATTATGATAATGCAAGCGCT
This sequence comes from Spirochaetota bacterium, assembly GCA_041306665.1. Taxonomy (GTDB): domain Bacteria; phylum Spirochaetota; class UBA4802; order UBA4802; family JAFGJZ01; genus JAFGJZ01. The sequence goes on from JBFZEW010000035.1 coordinate 5,543, forward strand.
GCGTATAGCATAGCACAAGCTGCGTTTGATCAGGTTAACGCTTCAATTGATAATGCTGTTTTATATTCTCCCATCGCGGGAATTATTCTTGATTCGAATCTTGAAATCGGCGAGATGGCATTTCCTGGAACACCGGTTGTTACAATTGCCGATTTAACCCGTTCATGGATGTACGTTTATGTAAATGAAGTTAAACTTGGATTGGTAAAAATAGGTCAGGATGCAGAAGTCAAAATTGATTCTTTCCCTGATAAAATTTTTACTGGTAAAGTTGTATCAATATCCAATAAAGCCGAATTTACTCCAAAAACAATTCAGACAAAAGAAGAAAGAGTTAAGCTTGTGTTCGCGGTAAAAATTTCAATTGAAAATGCCAGTATGGATTTAAAGCCAGGTATGCCGGCAGACGCGGAAATAATTATAAACGGTAAAGTTAAATGATTGAAGTTATCGGATTATCAAAACAATTTTCTACTGTGAAAGCTGTTGACAATCTTTCTTTCAAAGTTAACCAAGGTGAAATTTTTGGAATTGTTGGTCCTGACGGAGCAGGAAAAAGCACTTTGATGCGTTTGATATCCGGAATCATGAATGCTGATTCAGGCTCTGTGTTCATTGATAATGCGGATGTCAGAAAAAACATTTATAAATTGAAGGAAAATCTTGCTTACATGCCTCAGCGTTTTGGGTTATATGATGATCTCACAGTGGAAGAAAATATTTATTTTTTTGGAAAACTTTTCGGTGTATCGCGAAATCAGATTATAAAACGTTCCGAACGTCTTTATGAATTCAGCAGTCTTGGTCCGTTTAAAAAACGCCTTGCCGGAAATCTTTCCGGCGGAATGAAGCAGAAGCTTGGTCTTGCATGCTGTCTCATTCACAGTCCTTCGCTCATTCTTCTTGATGA
>JBFZEW010000036.1:0-3282 GCA_041306665.1 Spirochaetota bacterium
TTTTTAAATCATTTTTCCTGCAGAAATTTCCAGACAAGTCCTTCCGTCTGTTTTTTTCGTTCAGAAATATTGCCTGAGCTGAAAATGGTGACTCTATCTTCCATTTCTTCGGAACAGTCGAATCTTCCTGAAGAATCGGAAGCGATAAATTTTTCATTCGAATATAATGAAATATTCAAAAACTCTTTCGTTTCCAGGTTTGTAATTACAATGTTTCCGTCCTCTTCAGATGAAACTAAAAATTTGTTATTTATCAGACCGATTCCTGAAATCTGTCCGCTGTGAATGTTGCTGAAACGATGAAGTAATTTACCATCTGTATCCCAGATCTGAAGATAACCGACATTGTCATGTCCGCCGGCTATTAATGATCCGTCCGGTGAAAAGCAATATGCATACGTAAAGAAAGCTCCAAGATACCATTTCTTCAGGTTTTTTCCGTTAAAATCAAATAGGTATATTTCCTTGTATTTTGCACTTGTGCTTGGACTGACATAATATTTTGCCAGAGGATCAACTGCAATATCCTGACTGATTGAACAATTGGGATATCGCCGGATTGCTTCGCCATCACTGTCGAATAATGTAAATCCGGAATATGTTTCTGCGAATTGATTATTAGGTAAAATTACAATATATCTTGGATCATATTCTGGATACTTTTCAGATTTGCCGTTTAATGATAAAACTGTTGTATCTTTTCTGGTAGTCTCATCCTTCAAATAACTGATTCTCTGTTCCTTGTTTTTATTGTCAAAAAATATAGATGCGTTCTCTGTAGTAATTGTATTTTTACGCACATCAAATAAATATGATTGTTTAAATTTTTCAAACTCAAAGGATATGAACTCCCCGTTATGAGATACTGAAATTTTCTTTGGTTCAAGATTGTCATGTATTAAATATGTTAGCGGTTTTCCTTTGAAATTATAATAAATAATTCCGCTTTTCGGAGAAGTGCAATACGCTAGAACTGCATTTGTCTTGCTGTTGATTATTTCGGAAGATGTCTGAAAAGGATATGAAAGTTCTTTATCTCCATCAGTGTATTTTACATTTTCGTTTTTAAAAGTGCTTAGAATTTCACCTTTGAATGATATGGTATAAATACTGCTCAAATCAACGGCAATGATATTCTTATCATCACTTGTAAAAGCAACTTCATTTATGCCGATGTCTTTATCCTCTGTAATCCAGGTTTCGAACTGTTTACCGGTTGCGATTTCAGTGCGTCTTATTTTGTGGATAATCGTCATTGGATATTCGCGCCCGTACTTTTTTATTTTTCTGCCGAGCGGGTCTGGTACTGTCATGTGGAAATAAGTGTTTTTGTAAATAACATATTTACCGTCATTACTGATGTTGAAATTCAAGGGTTTGATAAAGACTTTTTTGAATTTGCCGTCTTCTGTTGCTATGCTGCCAGGTTTGTCATTCTCGAGATCTCTGATGAAATTGCCGTTTTCGTCAAATAATTTTAAAATTGAAGTCCACCCGTCAGCAGAAGGTGTTTCGAAATTCTGCAGGGTTATAAAGTTTTTTCCATCAGGAGTAACTTTTATTGTAGTGAATTCATAGGCCATTGTCCCGTGTTTCAGATTTATTCTTTTCAGCAGGTTGTAGTTCGCGTCTCTGACTATAATGTCAGTATCTGCTGATTCAAAAGTAATTAGTTTTTTACCGTCAGGAAAATAAATAATATCGTCAATGTAGCTCCATCCGCCAGATTCGGGAGACATTTTTTGAACCGGAACATCAATTGTTTTTATAATTTTTCCGGCAAGAGTAATGATGTTTATTTTGCGCTGATGGACGGCAACTGCAAGATGCCTGTTATCCGGCAGAAATGCTATTGCTGAAATTATTCTATTAGGATTCCAGAATTTCCATTCATTTGGAGGGTTGATGTACGGATCAGGATCAATGAATGTCCCGGTCTGATTTCCATTTACATCATATATTCTGACTTTAGAATCGCCGATTAGTGCGAAATATTTACCGTCATGGGAAATTACAGGTCTTTCAGATTGTAAGTTTTTTGGAAAATTGCCATGATTAATAAATGTATCTTCAGTTTTTGCCTGCACATTATACACAAACATTGTCATAATTATTGCAGCAATGATAGCAGCTGAAAGCATTATTTTTTTCATGGATTCTCCTTTATTCTTTTGGCACCAAGACTGTGTATGAATCTGTTTCTCAATAAATTCCTGCGTCAAGAGATGCTGCTGCATTTTTAATGTTTGTAATAAAATTTTATTCGTAAATAGAAATATTTTCAAGAATTTTTTAAAGCAAAGTTTTCTCATGAAAGCGTCAGGGATCGCAGCGGGGATGCGAATCAGCCGGAGCGCAGAGCCCGGCCCTATTCCGCAGTTTCAAGTCAGATTGAAAATGAAATTTCTCAGCCGGATTAATTATTTTGAAACAGCGGGTAAAGGGGAGACGCCCATGGCGGGAATCTCCATTTTGTGTTTTATAAGTTTCCACCTTTCTCGCGTTTGATGACTGCACCGACTGCTGTCAGTTTTTCCACCAGTCTTTCGTAGCCTCTGTCGGAGTGATATATTCTGCGGATTTCTGTTTCGCCATCGGCTGCCAGTGCTGCTACGATGAGTGCTGCTCCTGCGCGCAGGTCGCTCATCATTACCGGTGCTGCTGATAGTCTCTCTACTCCCTGTACAATTGCGCTGCGACCTTCGATAGTTATGTTTGCGCCCATTCTGATCAGTTCTGCAACATGTGTATATCTGTTTTCAAATATTGTTTCGATTATTACGTTGATACCCGGTACAGTTGTCATTAATGCCATCATTGGGGCCTGAAGATCTGTTGGAAATCCCGGATGCGGTAATGTTTCTACTAACACTCCGTTTAGTTTTTTTCCATTTGAAACTGATGCCCAGGTTTTTCCTGTTTCTATTGCAAATCCGATTTCGCGCAGTTTTTCCAGTAGTGATTCTATATGTTCCGGTACTATGTTTGTTACCTTGATATTTCCTTTTGTGATGGCACCTGCCAGCAGATATGTTCCTGCTTCGATTCTATCAGGCATTACTGAGTACTCAACAGGTTTCAATGACTTGACACCGTATATAACTATTCGCTCAGTACCGATTCCATCTATTTTTGCACCCATTTTTATCAGGAATTCTCCAAGATCAACTACATCGGGCTCCATTGCGCAGTTTTCGAGGATTGTTTCTCCCTTTGCAAGGACTGCTCCCATCATTAAATTAGCTGTTGCGCCTACAGATACTTTCGGCATTACAAATATAT
>JBFZEW010000037.1:0-4223 GCA_041306665.1 Spirochaetota bacterium
ACAAATCAAATCTTAAGATCGCGAAAGAGGAATTTGAAAAAAACTTCATCATAAATATGATTAATCAGAAAAAGGGAAATATATCGCAAGCAGCGAAGGAACTTGGAATTGAGAGAACCAATCTTCACAGAAAAATCAAGCAGTATAACATTGATACTGCTTCGTTTACCGGTTGACGCATGAAAGAAAAGCTTATAGAAATTCTGAAAAACAGTTTAAAACCGTCTTCATTGCCGTTTGTGCTTTACAGAAATGAAGAGGAAAAAGCGTTAATTGACGCTGTTTTCAACGCTGAAATTTTCCGCGAAGAAAAAACTTCCGCATCGGCAGTTTTGCAGAAAACTGAGGATGCTGTCGTGAAAAAGCAGAATATATCCGTGCTTTCAACTCCTGCAGAGAACAAGTCTGATGATTCCATGTCGCTTAAAGAATACATCAGTCATTGCAGAATCTGCGGAGATTTTACCGATAAAAAATATCCATCAGGAAGTAATCAGAGTAAATTAATGATTATTCTGAACGCGCCCATGCTCATGAGCACATTTGAAAAAAAGCAGTACAGAGAACAATCCATTGAAATGATGAAAAATATCATCGAGAAGGGAATCGGTATTGAGCTGAAAAATATATATATTACGAACATTATAAAATGCGAAGCAGATTCATTAATGAGCAAACCCAGCACAATGTTTAAAAACTGCGAGAAAATAATAAAACGGGAAATCAAAGAACAAAATCCTTCCGTGGTACTTGTAATGGGAGACATGCTTCCATTGCGCCCGATTCTCAGGACAAGTGAAACCATTCAGTGGTACAACATTGATCACCCGATAACGATTCTCAAGCATTCGGATTTAAAACGGAAAGCATGGAACACGATTGTGGAAATGAAAAAATACATGGAAGAACTTGTTTGAACCAGGAATGTTATGCTGAAATCTGCATTGGCGTGCCTATTGACAGCAACTTCACATATTTAATTCCGAATGAACTTTCTGTCAAACCCGGAATGCGTGTAATCGTTCAGTTTGGAAATAAAAAATGCACCGGTTATGTCATTTCAGTCCACGGTAATAAGCCTGAATTCAAATTAAAAAATGTTCTTGAAGTTCTGGATGCTGAACCTGTTTTCGATGAAAGATTAATTAGTATTTCAAAATACTGCGCGTACAATTATTTCGCGTCTCTCGGCGAAGTAATGCATTTGGCGCTGCCTTCCGCGAAAAGCAGCGGGAACAGATTTACTCATCCGTTTGAAGTTAATTTCAAGGACGGAAAAACTCTGAACGCCGGTCAGGAAACAGTCTACAGTTCAATAATCGAAAGCTGCGGGAAAAAGGAAAATCTTCTGCATTTAATTTACGGGATTACCGGAAGCGGTAAGACTGAGATTTACATTAAACTCGCGGAATATTTCATTGCGAAGGGAATGTCAGTAATTTACCTTGTGCCTGAAATTACTCTTTCATCGCAGATTTATAAACGGCTATATGATGTTTTCGGACAAAATTTGATTCTGTATCACAGCCGTCTGACGCCGAATCAGAAACTTGATAATTGGAAAAAATTCTACAGCGGACAGGCGAAAATCGCCATTGGCACAAGATCAGCCGTTTTTCTCCAGGCTCCATCACTGGGAATGATAATCGTTGATGAAGAGCATGATCCTTCGTATAAGGAAAATTCATCTCCCAGGTATAATGCTCGGCGCGTATCGATTTTTCGAAGCAGAACGGAAAACTGCGCCGTTGTTTTCGGATCCGCGACTCCTTCCATTGAAACATTTTATATGGCTGAAAGCAATGTTTTAAAATATCATGAAATTGAAACGCGACACGGCAACGCTGCTTTGCCTCAGGTTGAAATCATTGAAATGGAGTCTCAGTCGAAAGAATTTCTTTCCAATAAACTTAAAATTGAAATTAAAAACACGCTTCAGAAAGGCAATCAGATTATTCTGCTTTTAAACAGACGCGGTTACTCGCCTGTTGTAATGTGCGGAGACTGTAAAACGCGCATTGAGTGCCCTCATTGCAGCATTGGAATGAATCTTCACAGCAGCGGCCGGCTCATCTGTCATTACTGCGGCTATCAGCGGAATGTTCCGGAAAAATGTCCTTCATGTTCTGGAACAGATATAATTAAAATCGGAAGCGGAACTCAGCGCGTTGAGGAAATAATCAACGACATGTATAAGGACAGGCGGGTTTCCAGGCTCGATCAGGACAGCGTTAAAAAAAAGGAAACTCTTTATGAACTTGTCGAAAAAATGGAAAACAGGGAGATAGATATACTTCTCGGCACGCAAATGGTATCGAAAGGTTTTGATTTTAAATACGTCGAAATCGTCGGTATCATACTTGCGGACATTGGTCTTAACATGCCTGACTTTCGCGCGTCGGAAAGAATTTTTTCTCTTTTAATGCAGGTTACAGGACGCGCGGGAAGGGGCGATGTTCCCGGCCGCGTAATTATTCAGACATTAAACAGGGATAATGCGATTTACAGTTTCCTTAAAACTCAGGATTATAAGGGTTTTTATAAATATGAAATTGAAATCAGGAAAATGCTTTCATATCCGCCTTTTGCAAGATTAGTCCGTCTGTTAGTCCGCGGAACGGAAGAAGCAAGAGTGTCTCAATCGGCGGAAAAAATCGGCAGACTTATCGATAACATTGTGAAAAATAGAAAGTATAACATTAAAATCCTGGGACCAGCGCCGGCACCGTTTTCCAAAATAAGCAGAAACTACAGACATCACATCATATTGAAAGGAAACGAGATAGCGGTAATACGGAATGTAATCACTTACGTTAAAGAGAATTTTAAAGACAACAGAGTCTATATCGAAGTTGACATTGACCCTGTTGATCTGCTTTGATTATTTTAATCAATTTAATCTAAAGGAGCAATTTATATGAAAAATATTTTTAAATTTTTCTTGTTGTTTTTGTTTTTTAGCATCCTGATTATTTCCGCTTCTGCTTCAAACATAAATAACAGTCTGAAAGATGAATATATTAAATTATGGTCGGATTTTAAAAATTACAATACTTTCGGATATAAGTCAAATTTTAATTATTACAAAACTAATAGAGATCAGGGGTCTCTGCGGACTACTGAAAATAAAACTGATTTGGCAATAGCTGGAGATGGATTTTTTCAGGTAATTGATATGGAAGGTCAGATTTATTTCACTCGAAATGGTGATTTTGTAATTAATAGTGATAGGTTTTTAGTTAATCGGGATGGATGTAAATTGTTTCCTGTTGTCCAATTGCCGGAAAATTTTAAGTTAGAAAGTTTCATTGTATATAAAGATGGTAGTATGAAATGTAAAATTTTTGGTGATGATAATTTTTTATTCAGTCAAAAATTGCAGCTATATATGTTCAAAGATTTTTCAAAAATTGAACGGATTCATGATAAATATTACAAAACAGACCATAATAATGTTTTTATAGAAACTGAAAATGAAAATTATAAATATAAATACAATATTTATCAGGGATTTCTTGAAATGTCAACTGTATATATTGATAAAACCATTATTCAGATGATATTTATTATGGAGAAATTGAAAAAATCAAAATATGAGTCTGACAATGATTATGATACTAAAATTTTTCTTTTAAAACAGGCTCTATTTAAATATGATTTCTGCCGGGATGAAATATTGAAGAGTAAAGGATGCGGTATTTACGATAATATAATTCCATTTGTGGAATTATATTATAAGTGAATTTAAAATTCTATGTTTCCAACTTTTTGGGGTATACACGATTTTAAAGACAACAGAGTCTATATCGAAGTTGACATTGACCCTGTTGATCTGCTTTGATCAGTTCAGCATTTCCGATTCGTATGAGTCGACTGCTGCTTTTCGATTCAGGCGAATGTCTTCGTTTGTGGGATCCTGTTCAATTCCAAGATTGAACGCCTGAAGAGCCTTCTTGTACTGCTTCATTTTGTAATATGCTTTACCCATGTTATTATATGCCGAAGCTGTGACTTTACTGTTATTTGTACTTTTAATTACCTGATAATACGTGTCGATTGAATTGTTGAAAGACCCTCTTTCGTAATAGATATTTCCCAGAGTTAAAAGAGCTTCAGAATTGCCGGGTTCCTTAACCAGTGCTTTCTGAATGTAATTGAACGCGTTTTTATCTGATTCTTCGTTTTTCCGGCCGAGTGAAATTACTTCGAGATTGATATATGAT
>JBFZEW010000038.1:0-4196 GCA_041306665.1 Spirochaetota bacterium
ATTTTAAAAAATGTGTTATGTCTCATTGTAAAATGACGATAATTGAGGGGAGCAGTTAGAGGACAGTGAGCGGTAAATAGTAAAGAAACCCGATAACTAATGATGTTCCGGTTGTTCAGAAATAACATAAGATTTATTCTTTCATATGCACAGAGATGGAGGCGAAAATGAAGAAAATATTACTGATAATTGCAATTTTAGCAAGCATTGATATATACGCTCAGGATGTCAAAAAAGAGCTTACTCCGCAGGAGGAAGCCCGTCAGCTTGAACGATTTTCTGACGATGTCAGGTTTGAGAACGCGCTGCGGTTTGTTGAATTGAAAATATATGACAAAGCTCTTCAGAATTTGGGCGAATATATCGAAGTTTTCCCCAACGGCGCGCACAGAGTTGATGCGATTAACTATATCGCTGCAATTTATTTTCAACGCTTTGAATATACGCTTGCTTTAAAGTATTTCAACCTTCTGTACGAAGAGAACAATAATAACGATGTTGGACTGAATGCATATTACAGCATGGGCATCTGTTATTTGAAAATGGGATATAACCGTCAGGCAAATGAAGTATTCAATAATCTTATCGCGGAACATCCGACTTCTGAAATCGCGCTTAAAGCGCAGCTTCAGATGGATGTTGATGCAATTATAAAATAACTGTTTTCGGCGTAAGGAAAACATACAGATTGAGTTTAATATATCGGACAAACGGGTGTGACGCATGGAGAATCAATTATGCATCCGCGTTCATAAAAGCATTTGCCCGCGGCCGATTTTTACTGTGTTTTCGAATCAAATCTTGAATTCTCAGAATTTTTCTGTGATAGATTCTGTTAAATCTAATCTAAAATTTTTATTCCAAAAATTGCGTATCTGTCAGCATCAAATAATTTTACCACAGCAGGAAAAAATATTGACATAAATGATATCTTATCTGACCATGCCTTTAAATTGCTAATTATTATACATAATCTGCTATTATATCAGGAGAAATAAAATGCCACTCACTAAATTGCGCAATATTGGTATTGCGGCCCATATTGATGCTGGAAAAACAACTACCACGGAACGAATTCTTTTTTACACAGGTGTAAATAGAAAATTAGGTGAAGTACATGATGGTCAGGCTACCATGGACTTTATGAAACAGGAACAGGAAAGAGGCATTACCATCGCTTCAGCCGCTATTACTACAAAATGGAAAAATCATCAGATTAATATTATAGATACTCCGGGACATGTTGACTTTACAATTGAAGTTGAGCGTTCAATGCGAGTTATTGATGGTCTTATTGGACTGTTCTGCTCAGTCGGTGGTGTTGAACCTCAGTCTGAAACAGTATGGAATCAGGCTGACAGATATAAAGTTCCGCGCATAGCATGCGTAAATAAAATGGACAGAACAGGCGCTGATTTTAGAGAAGTTATTAATCAGCTTGAAAAATTTCTTGATGCAAATCCGATTGCTTTCCAGCTTCCAATGGGATGTGAGGAAAATTTCAAAGGCGTAATTAACCTGATTGAAATGAAAGCATGCATATATCCTGCTGAACTTGTCAGACAGGAAATTGAAATTCCGGAAGAATATTTAGAAGAAGTGAAGGTTGCGCGCAAGGAACTCGTTGAGAAAATTGCTGATTATGATGAAGAAATAATGGAATTATATCTTGCCGACGAAGAGATATCACCGGAATTACTTAAAAAAGCGGCGAGAGAATGCGTGCTTAAAATGCTTTTCACGCCGGTATTCTGCATGTCGGCATACAAAAATAAAGGAGTTCAGGATCTTCTTGACGCGGTAGTCGCGTATCTTCCTTCTCCGATTGATGTCGGCGCTGTTGTAGGTACTGACATAGATATTGAAGATAAAACACATGCAAGACATCCAAGCGAAACGGATCCTTTCTGCGCTCTTGCGTTTAAACTAATAAACGATCCTTACGTAGGTCAGCAGACTTTCATAAGAATTTACTCAGGAAAACTTGAAAGCGGCATGCAGGTTCTTAATCCTGGTAAAAACTACAAAGAAAGAATCGGCCGAATTCTGCGGGTAAAAGCTAAAGAAAGAGAAGAATTGACTTCAGCAGGCGCGGGTGAAATTGTCGCACTTATCGGTATGAAGGAAACTAAAACCGGAGATACGCTTTGCGATGCGAAAAATCCTTGTATTCTTGAAAGAATTCATATCCCGCCTTCGGTTATTGAATTGAAGATCATTCCATCTAATAAAAATGAGGATGAAAAACTTGGTTTTGCGCTGAATAAACTCTGCGCCGAAGATCCTTCATTTCATTCACGCGTCGATGAAGAATCGAATGAAACAATTATTGCGGGAATGGGCGAGCTTCACCTTGAAATTATGGTTGATCGTCTGAAAGAAGAGTTTAAAATTATTGTTGAAACAGGAGAACCGTCTGTTGCGCATAGAGAAGCAATGACAACACCTGTTGAAAATGCCCATAAATTTTCGAAGCAGACCGGTGGTAAAGGTATGTTCGCGAATTGCACGCTTAGATTTGAACCGAATCCTGGAAAAGGTTTCGAGTTTGTTAATATGATTAAAGGCGGCGCTATTCCGAATGAATATATACCGTCTGTCAGAAAAGGTCTTGAGAAAACAATGGCGGAAGGAATTCTTGCCGGATATGAAGTTCTTGATGTAAAAGCAATTCTTATTGATGGTTCATACCATGCGGTCGATTCTTCGGACATGGCGTTCCAATTATGCGCATCTATGTGCTTCAAAGAAGCATTTAGAAAAGCAAATCCGGTTATTCTCGAACCGATTATGAAGATTGAGGTAAATACTCCTGATGATTATATCGGAGATGTTATCGGAGATCTAAATAAGAGAAGAGGTAAAATCGGTGACATGAGAAGGCACCGAAAAGGAGCACAAAAAGTAAATGCAAGCGCGCCTCTTTCTGAAATGTTTGGTTATGCTACAACGCTTCGATCACTTTCAAGCGGAAGAGCAAACTACGCAATGGAATTCCAATCGTACGAAAAAGTTCCGGCTGAAGTTCAGGAGAAAATTATCAAAATCGCTGAAGAAAAAAGAGCTAAAGGAAGATAATTTTCGAAATATACAACTTCTAAAAACCGTCCTGAAAGGGACGGTTTTTTTAGTAAATAAATATCATTAAGATTCACAGAGGAATTTATGCTGAATAAATGGATGGATTGTTTTAAAAACAGAAATTTTTTAATGCAATGGATAATCACCATAATTACCGCTGTTCCAATTCTGATTTCACTTGTTTTTGTGCTCCGGTATATTGAGGGCAGAACAAGTACCGTATTACTTCCAGATCCAATTCTAAAAGCAATTATACCCATGGATTTATCAGTATTTATATTTATCCTTCTTTATAGTCTTTCTGTGCTGGGAATTTTTTATCTTCTTCAATTCCCGCATCTTGCATTAATTGCAGCACAGAGTTATTTATTAATCCTCGTTTTTCGAATGCTATGCATGTTTATCGCTCCATTAGAACCTCCTGCTGGAATAATTCCACTGCATGATTTTATTCTTGAGAATACTTTTTATTCAGGAAATGTAAATGTGAAGGACCTGTTTTTTTCCGGCCACACTTCAGTAATATTCTTATTTTTTCTTGTAATTGATAATAGAAAACTGCGAAAAGTTTTTTTTGCCGGTACGCTTGCTATCGGCGGAGCTTTGATCATCCAGCACGCTCATTATACTATTGATATTCTCGGAGCAATTGGAGCTTCATATACCGCTGTTACAATTATTAAAAAAACCTGCGGGAAAATACATCAAACCTGTTAATTAACAGATTTAAGACAGGTTTAAAACAGGTTTAAGAAAAAAATTAGTTTTCATAAAAAAAAATTAACATTTTTTCCTGAATTTACGTATTAAGTATGAGACTATTTAATATGGGAGAAAGGTTTATGAATACTTCAGCTAACACTGATATTGATTTTTTTTATGCAGTTAATACTATTTCATTGAGATATAATTACTCTATTTCCAAGATTTTTAAGGATTTGCTTAGAATTACAGTAATAAATTTATCTGTTTGCCAGGTGCTAAGCCAATTAACGGAATATCAAAATCATAAACCCGAGAAATGGGAAAAGCTTCATTATTATGTAAAAAAGGATGAAGCAGATTTGTTGATGTTAGCAAGATATAAATTCAGAATTTCTATTTCGAAGATTGCT
>JBFZEW010000039.1:0-8012 GCA_041306665.1 Spirochaetota bacterium
TTTTGTTAACTTCATCAATTACAAGCTGCGCAGCATTAACTGTTGGAAGCCCGTAAGACGCAAGGTCACCACTGTGAGCACCTGCAACGCCGATGATGATGTCATTTCCAGCACCGAAAACCATAGATGCGGAAATTGAAATCATTACGACAAAAACCAGTGTTAAAAACTTTTTCGATTTCATAAATTCTCCTTTTCTTAATATTATAATTTGAAGTAAAAAGCATAAAATTAGTGAAATTTACCATTTAGACTTCAAATTAAATCATATTTAAGTTATTAATTATATGTTTACTTAATATGAAGGAGACGAATTTTTTATCAACCATTTTTTGAATCAGGTTGAAATTAACACTAAATTTAATACAAATGTAACAAAGCAGTAATTAACAGCTCAGAGTTGACTGCGAAATAATTTTGAATGTTTAATTTTTTTCCACTTCACGCTTATTACAATTAATCTTATGCGGCCTTCCGTGCTTTTCGATTAGAAAAAATTCCAAGTCCGAATACCGCAGCTTACAGGCGCTTTTCTGAAATTTATAAAATCATGCTATTTGGTCTTCACATCTGTTCCTTTCAACGATCCGATATATATAGCTGAAAGAGCGATAAGCACACCGCCGCCTTCAATTAAATTTATTGGTCTATGAAAAATCAGAACATCCCAAACATAGCTCAATATTGGCTGCATGAGAATAAGTAAACCTGCGAGAGAAACTTTTACTTTCGGCAGCGCGTTTGATATTATTATCCAGGCGGCAAACTGGCTGAAAAATCCATATAGAATCATTAAAATCAGAGATTTAACATTTGGCAAAGCAAAACTTTTACCCGACGTAAAAAGAATCGTTCCGAAAATCAAACATGAAGTTAACGTTACAAAAAACATGATAATAAACGGATTCAAATGACCGCTTCTTGTCCTGCTGATTCTGACGCTTAGAATATAAAAAGCGTAAAAAACGGATGTTATTAAACCGAAAATAACACCGATATAAAAGTTACCTGAAAAATTGACTTTCCCTCCAGACGTTAAAAGAAAAATTCCTATTACGGCAAATGGAAGCGAAATAACAAAATTCTTACCAAGCTTTTCTTTCATGAAAAGAAACGCGATTATTGAAAGCGAAAAAACCTGAAAGTTTGCAAGCAAAGTCGCCATCCCCGGTCCAATGTAATTTATAGACTTATGCCAGAAAAAAATATCACCGGTAAACAATGCTCCGCCGATTACCGGAAAAAGTATTGATGTGAAATTAATCTTAATTTTATCATGACATATTGACTTGCAGAAAAATAATGATAGTGGAATTAAACCGAAAAACATTCTGTAAAAACCGGCGAGATCTGAATCAATACCTGCGGATTTCACGAAAATGGCGGAAAAGCTGATCAAGGATGCTCCAAATGCAACTTGAAAAGAACTGTTTCTAAATATTTTCATTTTTATTCAAGTCCCTCAAGTTCATTCAGTTTGATTTTAAATTCATTATCGTGTTTTTCAAAAATAATCGTAGCTTCCTCAAGCTCCTGATAGTGTTTTTCAATTTTTTTTTCAAATTGATGATGCTTCATTGATAATTCCTCAATTTCAGAGCCTTTCTTATTTTCCCTGACTGATGCTGCAAGTAATTCATTTTGAATTTCCGTCAGCTTTGCTTCATCTTTTTCAATGCTATTTTCGAGATCCGTGATTTTTTTCTGAAGAGGTTTTAGAAGATTTGCTTTTTGTAAATTCAAATCAGCTTTTAAACGACGTATTTCTTTTTTATCGATTTTTTCTTCAACCTTCACTTTTACATTTCCAGCCGCATCATCATCCCATCCGATTTTTTCAAGAAATTCGTCATAAGTTCCGTTGAAAATTGAAATTTTATCATCTTTAAAAACGATCAGCCTTCCCGCGATAGCGTTAAGAAACATTTCATTGTGAGTTACAAGAATTACCGCGCCGTCAAATGCGTCTATTGCTTCAAGCAGTGAATCGCAAGAATCCATGTCAAGGTGATTCGTAGGCTCATCCAGGAATAGAATATTTTTAGGACTGACGAGAATTTTACCAAGCATTACTCTCGCCTTTTCTCCGCCTGAAAGAACGCTGACTTTCTTTAAAGCATCATCTCCGGAAAACATCATTGATCCGCAAATGTTTCTCGCAAGCTGTCTGTCTGCGAGTCCCGCTTCAGCTTCAATTTCTTCAAGCACGGTCTTATTCGGTTCAAGCGTCGTAACATTTGTCTGCGAAAAAACCGCTGGTTCGCATTTCGCGTGCATAATTATTTCGCCTTTAAGCGGTTGTAATTTTCCGGAAAGAAGATTCAGTAAAGTTGTTTTTCCTTTTCCGTTTTTACCGATGATGCAGATTCTGTCGGTTTTCCCAATGTTTATCGCGAAATCATTAATCAGAAGTTTATCGCTGGTGTAACCGAAGTTCAATTTTTCAGCGGTAAGAACCGTCTTCGCGGGAATGTCCGCATATTTAAAAGCGAATTCAAGATTCTCAATATTCGCAAGTCTGTCGCGTTTGTCCATGCGTTCAAGCATCTTGACCCTCGATTGAACCATTTTCGCAAGATTTGCTTTTGCGCGGAATCTATTGATGTACTGCTCAACTTCTTTTCGTTTTTTATCATCATTAACGCGTGTCTTCTCGTATATTTCTTCTTCTTTAATTATTTGAGTGTAAACTTTCTCCGTATTGCCGGGAATTTTCTTAATTTTCATTCTGTGAATCGCGGCAACATGAGTAACAACACTATCCATGAAGCTTCTGTCGTGCGTGATAAGAAGCAATTCGTCATTCCAGGTTTTTAAAAAAGTGATGAGCCATCGTATTGAAACAATATCAAGATAGTTGGTAGGTTCATCAAGCAGCAGCAGATTCGCTCCGGATACCAGGACTTTCGCGAGATTAATGCGGACCTGATAACCACCCGAAAAAATTTCCGGTGATTTGTGAAAATCTTCATTTGAAAAACCGAGTCCTGTAAGTATCTTTTCGCATTGCCACACATTTTCGCTTTCGTGTTCAGGCAGCGCGGATGATACAGTTTCCAGAACAGATTTTTTATCGAACCTGATGGTCTGTTCTACATATCCGAGTCTGTAATTTTTCGGAATTTCGATGAAACCCGAATCTTGATGTTCCTGCCCGAGAATGATTTTTATCAGAGTCGTTTTGCCGTGACCATTTCTGCCGACAAGTCCGACTTTTTCGTGAGAATTTATTTTTAAATCAACACTATCCAGAAGTATTCTGCTTCCGAAAGATTTTGACAGGTTACTGATCTGAATCATTGATTCCTTCCTGAAACTCATTGATGAGAAAATTATCGTTATCAGAATAACATCTATTTTTTTAAAAAAAACTTGTCAATTATAATTAAATGCTGCTAAAATATATTACTATTTCAAAATTACATTTCATAATGTTGCGCATTAGTCTTGACATAATAGTCTGTAACATTTTAATTATCTGCAATGATTTCATAACACTTAAAAAGCATAAAGGAGCTTACTATAATGAAAGCTGTAAAAATTAAGGACAACATATACTGGGTTGGCGGAATCGACTGGGATTTGCGCAATTTCCACGGATACATGACTCAAAAAGGTTCAACTTACAATGCCTATCTAATCATTGATGAAAAAGTAACGCTGATTGATACAGCAAAGTACTATCTCGCTGATGAACTTATCGAAAGAATATCATCTGTAATCGATCCTTCAAAAATCGATTACGTTGTCGCTAACCATGTCGAAATGGATCATTCAGGAAGTCTTCCCCGGATCATGGAAGTCGCCAAAAAGGCTCAAATAATTACATCTTTGAATGGTGAAAAAGGTTTGAAAATTCATTATAAAAAAGATTGGCAATTCAAGATCGTAAATTCTGGCGACAGCATAAATTTAGGCAAATACAATCTGAATTTTCTTTTAACTCCAATGGTTCACTGGCCAGACAACATGGTAACCTATCTTCCAGAAGAAAAAATCCTTTTTTCAAATGACTCATTCGGACAGCACATTGCTTCTTCAGAAAGATTCGATGATGAGTATTCCCTGGAAACAATATTACTGGAAGCGAAAAAATATTACGCGAATATTGTAATGCCTTTCGGTCTTCAAGTTCAAAAAGAACTTAAAGACGCGTCCGCGCTTGATATTAAAATTATTGCTCCAAGTCATGGTTTAATATGGAGAAAATATATTCCTGAAATTGTAAAAAAATATTCGGACTGGTCTTCGAATAAATCCAACAAACGCGCAGTCATTGTATACGATTCAATGTGGAAATCCACGGAAAAAATGGCGCACGCGATAGCATCAGCTTTTGAAAATAAAAATATTCCGTTCGGTCTTTTCGATCTTAAACAGAATCATATTTCAGACATAATGACTGAAATTCAGGAATCGGAATACATCTGCGTCGGGTCGCCGACTCTTAACAACAACATGCTCCCAACCGTCGCCGCGTTTCTTACATATCTCAAAGGACTTGCACCGAAAGAAAGAAAGGCGCTTGCATTCGGTTCATATGGATGGGGCGGACAGAGCATTAAACAGGTTCATGACATTCTTGAGGAATGCAAATTTGAAATGTTGGACATGCTTAAATTGAATTATGTTCCGACAAATGAGCAGCTTTCAGAAATTACTAAAACCGTCGAAAAAAGACTGTAAGTATCACAATAAAATTCGCAAAGGGAACTCCGTCTGAGGACGGAGCATTCCAGATTAATGTTCCGAGTTTATTATAGCTCTTTTAATGGTTATTTTGCAGGTTTAACTCAAATAAACAGTATTTTCATTTTTAAGATACTGAATGCTGTTTTATCAGTACTTATGCAAACACGGTTATATCAAAACATTGGTTTTTAGAAATTTTCGTATATTTTCCTCTGTTCGTATAAAAATTACACACATGTCTGACTATCGTCAAGCATGACGCCTGTCATCACGCCTGTCATGACGCCTGTCGATCGTCAGGCATATTTTAATAATTTCTTGGATAAATGTTAAATTTATCAATAAAATCATAAAAAAAAATAATTTTTTATTGAAAATTACTGAAAGAGCGATAAATAATACATATGAATAGCAACTAAGAGAGCAATATAAAACTCTATATTGCAAATAATTTTTACGGGGGGAAAATGAAAAAATATCAGTGTTCTGTTTGCGGTTACATTTATGATCCGGAAGTTGGTGATCCGGATAACGGTTTTGCTGCAGGTACTTCTTTTAGTGATCTTCCGGAAGACTGGGTATGCCCTCTATGCGGCGTAGGAAAGGATTCTTTCGAAGCAATTTAATTTAAAACATGGGGATGAAAATCCCCTTTTTATTAAACTGCTCGTAAAAAAATATTTACATGGCATAATTATGAAACATATTAACATACTTTTTATGCAAAAAATTTCATGGAGGTAAAATGAAAAGTATCAAAGGATCAAAAACAGAGAAAAATGTTCTTGGAGCATTTGCTGGTGAATCACAAGCAAGAAACAGATATACTTTTTTCGCGTCAGCTGCAAAAAAGGAAGGCTTCATTCAAATTTCGAACATGTTTCTTGAAACAGCTGAAAATGAAAAAGAACATGCTAAAAGGTTTTTCAAATTTCTGGAAGGCGGAATGGTTGAAATTACTGCATCATTTCCTGCGGGCGTAATTGGAACAACTGCTGAAAACCTTCTCGCAGCTGCAAACGGCGAAAAAGAAGAGCATACGGAAATTTATCCTGAAGCGGCAAAGATTGCAGATGCAGAAGGATATCCTGAAGTAGCTGCAACTTTCAGAAGCATAGCATCTGTTGAGAAACATCATGAAGAAAGATACAGAAAACTTCTTAAAAACATCGAAAACAAAAAAGTATTCGATAAAGATGCATCGACTCTTTGGAAATGCAACAACTGCGGATACATTTTTGAAGGTAAAACTGCACCTGAAAAATGTCCGGCATGCTTGCATCCGCAAAGTTATTTTGAAGTTCTTGCAGATAATTTTTGAAACACCCAGCCGCTGCAATGCAGCGGCTTTTTAATGCATTTCATTAAACTCAGATTAAATATTTAGTTCTTGACCTCCTCAAGACATGCTTCCATAAATAAATCATGATAAAAAAACTTAAAATTGAAAAACCGGTTTACGGTGGCGATTTCATTTCTTTTGATGATGACAAGACATATTTTACGCCATATGTTCTTCCGAATGAAACCGCAGAGACGCAAATCATAACAACCCGGAAAAACAGCTGTTTTACCAACTTAAAAAAAATAATTCAATCTTCATCTTCGAGAATTCCGCCTGAATGCGAGAATTTCGCAGTATGCGGCGGATGCAGTTATCTGCACACAGATTATAATACTGAATTAGCATTTAAAAAACAAATAATCATTGAAAGTCTGGAACGTATAGCCGGTTTCAATTTTACGAGTGAAATTGAAACGATTTCCGGTCCAAGATTTCATTATAGATCGCACGCGGGTATAAAAGTTAAAAACGGAGCCTGCGGATTTTACAAAAAAGACAGCAACACTATTTCAGCTTTTCCTGAAAAAGGATGCCTACTTCTCGATAAAAAAATTATTGAATTTATAAAAAACGGCAACTTTCAGAAAGATTTTAAAGCAGCAGTAAATTTCACTAATGACGTAATTACTGAACGTGAAAAATCCGTTACCGAAAAAGTAAATGATTATGTTTTTGAACATAAGCTGAATGATTTTTTTCAGTCAAATCTGTTTCTCCGCGGAAAAATGCTGAATATTATTAATGAAATGACAGAAAAATTTTCCGAAAAAGATACCCTTCTCGATCTCGGCTGCGGAACAGGTTTTTTTTCAATACCAATGTCTAAATATTACGGCTACACATTGGGCGTTGACATTGAAAAAAGCAACATTAAATCGGCAATCAAAAATAAATCTCTCAATAAAACCGGAAAACTTTTTTTTGAAACAAATGACATGGACATGATAAATCCATCAGCGAAACATTTCAGCACAGTAATTGCCGATCCTCCTCGAGCCGGACTTACTCCCGAAGCGGTGAATAAAATTTTAGGGTTTTCACCCAAAAACTTCATTTATGTTTCATGTAATCCATCAACATGGGCAAGAGATTTACGGCAGTTTATTGAAAACAAATACTCTTTAAATAAATTGATATTTATCGATATGTTTCCAGGAACTCATCATATTGAGATAATTTCTCTGCTTGAACGAAATGCTTAACATGGCGCTGCAAAAGAGATCATATGCCTTTATTATTATTTATCAGCAGTCATAATTGTTTTTGAATTAAGCAAACATTAGCTATCCAGCAGAAGACGCATCATTCAGGTAGCCGTAGATTTCGGCTATCATATCATTTTTTGAAGCAGCCTCAATCCAATTAATTTTTAATCCGCGCTTTTCCATTCCGCGAAACCATGTCATTTGTCTTTTGGCAAAACGATGAATTTCATTTTTTAAAATTTCATGCATTTCATCATAATTCATTTTACCGGCAACATACTTGGAAATCCATTTGTACTCAAGACCGAACATCTGCATGCGGTCATATGACACACCATGTTTCAAAAGAAATTCAATTTCCTGAATCATTCCACTGTTAAATCTTTCCTCAAGACGTTTATCTATGTTCCTGTTTCTAAATTTCGCGTCAGCAGAAACGCAGAATATAACCGGTCGAATGTCGGGAGCATTCTGTGATGTGTATTCAACTTTACTGTGTTTTGAAAACTCCGCGATTTCAAGTGCCCGCACAATTCGCTTTTTACTTGAAATATCAGTGCGGCTGAACAGATCACTGAAGTTTTTAAGCTCGTTAATCAGCTCCTGAATGTACTGCTGCATTCTGCTTTCGCGGAATATCACATCTTCAGGGACATTCGCGATTTCAAAATTTCTTAATGAAGCTTCAATATACAAACCGCTTCCGCCGCAGACTAGCGGAATTTTATTTCGTGATATTATTTTTTCAAACGCAGAGTAAAAATCATTCA
>JBFZEW010000040.1:0-2575 GCA_041306665.1 Spirochaetota bacterium
ATTTGTAAATGTAACTTAAGTAACAGAAGATTTACTTTTTATTTTAAAACACGAAAAAACAGCAAAATGTGACTTAAGTCACAGATAAATTAATTTAATACCACGGGAAATATCAATAAAGCAAGGAAGCGGCTAACAAGCCTTCAGAGTGTTTATTCTGAAAGAAACCTTCTAATGTTTAGATTTATTTGTGCTTCGTCTTACAGTCTTAGCATGCAGGGTTCAATTACCGGGGATTTTACGAATTTTGCATGAACCAATCCGTATTTATCCGTACTTATCTGCGTCAAAATTTTTAATTATAATAAATTAAAATCGCACTTAAGATTATAAAAAATCAACTATTTGAAGTAAATATTAAATATTGTAATATCATCAGTAGACGGTGTTTCTCCAATAAATTTATTAACTTCATCAAAGTAAGTTTTTAAATAATCCTTATTCTCTGTTTTAATCGTATTTTTTATCAGACTTTTGACGCGCTCATCTCCGAATTGCTCTCCATGCCTGTTCAATGCGTCAGTAAGACCATCCGAATATCCGAAAATGCGAGAAGATGATTGAATTTTCCCTTGAATTACGCTTGAATCATCAATCACAAGATCAGAAAAACCAATGGGCGGATATTGCGGGCTGTATGTTTTAATGACATTTTTACCTTCAGATTTAATCATTATATAAAGCGGGCAATAACCCATGTTATAAATACTGTAAATCTTTGTATTTCTGTCAAAAAACACGAAAATTGAAGCAATGAACATTCCGTCAGGAGTTTTTTCTGTGATTATGCTGTTTAAGCCTTTAATAATTTCAAGCGGAGAAAAAGTTTCCGCGAGTTTGAAACACTCGATGGATGAAAAAAAACCATTCAGAATACCCGTCACTAAGGATGCGCTTATATCTTTTCCGCTTACGTCAAAACACGATACAAGAGTCAGATTATCTGTAAGATTTTTGATATGGAAAAAATCTCCGCCGACATCGTGCGCCATTTTAATTTTAACTTCTAAAAAACAGAAATCATCCTCATAGATGCCTAAACCGGTAAATTTTTTCTGAATTACACTTGCTCTTGCAAGTTCAGTGTTTCTTAAAGATTGTATGTGCTGAACAAGTTTTTCAGTTGTAATTACACCGAAAAACTTTCCGTGATGATAGACATTGGCGACAGTAATTGCTTTTTTATTATCAGCAATTTCCTGCAATGCCTTTTGACAGTTTTCAAGCGCATCAATTTTAAAATCCGATTTTGTGATGATATCATCGATTTTACCGGACATGAAGGATCCTAGAACGGATTTCTGACGCGAAAAAAGTTTATCACGTTCGATTATGCCGATCATTCCTTCGTCAGACTCAACAGGCAGAGCGGAAATTTTATCGTCACCCTCGAACTGAGATTTTATAAAATCTTCAGACGCGTGAATATTCACGACTTCATTTATTTCAGTGATATATCCAATCTGATTCGGACTGAAACTTTTATTTATTTTCATTTTAACGCAACTCTAATAATATATTTTATTAATTCAACTACAGAAATATATTATAAGCGAAAGGATAACAAGCATAAATCATTTTTACGTGATAAAAAATTATTCCCTTTTAAATTTTTTTCTGCGGATAAAAGATAATCCTCCAAAACCGCTGATTACCGCCATGTAATATCCAAAGTCATACCACCAACCTGAATTGATATATTCATAGATCCTGATGTTATCACTGAATAAACTCATTATCAACGATACTGGAGCGATCCATCCGTGCCAAATTCCGGAGAAAAAACCTGAAGGATCAGAAGGAGACGCGCTGCCGTCACCGGGAATACATCCAGTTACAAAAAACATAAACATACTTAAAAATAAAAGCTTGCGCAATAATTTTCTTTTCATACAACCTCCAAACTATATTTTATCAACGTCAAAGGAAATAGTGAGGCTCACGTCAGGAACGACAAGCTGTCGAAGTTTAACACCGGCCTGTTCAAACATCATTTTACTGGCTCTGACCTGATCCGAATCTTTATACTTATCAGAAAGATATATGACTTCATTAATGCCGGATTGTATTATGGCTTTCGCGCATTCATTGCACGGGAAGAGTGCAACATAGATTGAGCACCCCTGAAGTCCTCTGCCTATACTATTCAAAATTGCATTCAATTCAGCATGACAGACGAAAGGATATTTTGTGTCAAGGAAATTCCCTTCCCTGTCCCATGGAAGTGAATCGTCACTGCATCCGGTCGGGAAACCATTGTAACCTGTTCCGACAATTTTTTTATTATCGTTTACAATACACGCTCCGACCTGAGTACTCGGATCTTTGCTGCGCATTGCAGAGAGAAGCGCGATGCCCATGAAATATTCATCCCAGCTGATGTAATTGTCCCGTTTCTTCTGGCTCATATTTACTTCCTGAAAATAATTTAATTTACATGATATTACTATAACAAGAATAAAAATCAACTTAAAAACAAAGTCCATTTGTCATGATTTTACAGAATTGCAGTTTTATTTGTTATAATGAAGATTTTTTTATTTTTCCTGCGGGTATTTAAATAATACATATTTCA
>JBFZEW010000041.1:0-3406 GCA_041306665.1 Spirochaetota bacterium
GAATAGATTGGTTTTTTTCGAAGATGGTTGAGTTCGGTGCGCATGATTCTATTTTATATGATTCGAAACCGCATGTCGGGTCGGACTGTTTATCACTGATTGTGAAAAACATGCGGGAATACATCATCAGTCAGGGCTCGGAAATTTATTTCAGTGAAAGAGTTATTGAATTTATTCATGATAAAAATTCCATTCATGGCGTAAAGACTTCAAGCGGTAAAATTTTCAACGGCGACGCAGTAATTTTAGCGACAGGTCATTCCGCCCGTGACATCTATGAATATCTGAATGGTATTAATGTGGCGCTTGAGACAAAACCTTTCGCTGTCGGCTGCCGCGTTGAACATACACGGGAGTTTATAAATAAAGCACAGTATGGAAGGTTTTCTTCTGTTTTGCCTGCCGCAGATTACAGGCTTGTGTTTAACGATAAAGTATCCGGACGCGGCGTATTTTCGTTTTGCATGTGTCCCGGCGGGATTGTTATAAATTCTTCATCTGAACAAAATATGCTCTGCGTGAACGGAATGAGTTATTCCAGTCGCGGCATGAAAAATTCAAATTCAGCGATTGTTGTTTCAGTCAGACGGGAGGATTTAACTGCGCACCCTTTAAGCGGAATTGAATTCCAGCGTCAAATTGAAGCAGCTGCTTTTAATGCCGCGAAAGGAAAATATTTTGCGCCAGCAATTGAGATTGCTTCTTTTATTGGAAAGAAAAAAGCGAATATGAAAATCGCCGATTCATCATATTTGCCGGGTGTGTATGAGTCTGATTTTAAAAATATTTTTCCTGAATGGATTTTAAAAGAACTTATTGAAGGTTTTATGGAATTTGGAAGAAAAATTCCAGGTTTCATTGAAAATGGAATCGTGGTTGGAGTGGAAACACGCACAAGTTCGCCTGTCCGTATTCTTCGTAATGATAACTGCGAGTCTCTTTCTCTGAAAAATCTTTTCCCTGCCGGTGAAGGTGCCGGTTATGCCGGTGGTATTGTCAGTTCCGCTGTTGACGGGATTAAAATTGCCGATATTTTAGCGGAAAAATGATACATGTCGTCTGACTATCGTCAGGCGTCATGACAGGCGTCATGACAGGCGTCACGTCAGACGATTGTCAGACGAGAAATTCTGAGTCGTGTCTGTGAACAGTTAATAGTTTGTAGCGAAGTCTCCCTCGTCATTGCACTTTTCACTTTCATCTTTACAAACTTTATGAGCTCATTCTCAGAACTTCCTTTTCAAACTTTGAGAATTTCGCTTGAAATCAACGTAATTGCCATCAAACTGATCACTGATTACTGATTACTATATGTCCTTTGCGTGAGCCTTTCATTTAAACTAAGGCAGAAAATAAATAACTGAGTAAAAATAATAATATTAATGGGATTTCAAGAATATTCCGATAATTTATGTGACATATTAAAAGGATTCGGAAAGATGAAATTGAATTTCAGGAAAAATATATTTTGTAATGGAATCTCTAAAAAAGTAATTTATAGTGCGTTCTTTGTGCTTTCACTGCTTTTTACGCTGACTTCAGTCTCAGCGGATCAGACCTGGCGCGTATTTCTTTCAAGTACAAGACTCACTTTTTACAGCGGAAATCAGGTTAATATGACTGTAACTGTAAAAAACGTGACTGAAAGTAACATGAAGTTCCGCATTTTTAGTTTCGATTATTCAACTTTTCAGCCTATTGTGTACACATTGGAAGGGCAGGAAGCAGAAACTGTTGTTGATTACAGACTGAAAGGCCAGAAAGTAGAGACGATTGCGAGCGTTGCAGCGTTCAGAGATCTTGAGCTTGCTCCAGGCGAGTCTTTTCAGTATAGTTTTGATTTAAATAATTACTATAAAATGGAAGCAGGCAGAAAATATAAGGTACGTCTGTTTTTCATGCCAATGATTGAAGACGGATATATTGTCAGAAGTGATAATACTTTATATGTTGATGTCGTCAACGCGCCTGGCCGTAATGAGGTTAAAAACATCGAGGCTGGTTCCGGATTTACTCCTTCAGAGGTGATGGATCTTTTTCTTAGAGCCGAAAAAGATCTGCGTTGGAAAGATTACATCAAGTACATTGAGGCGGAAAAATTTATTACAGCATTTCCGCAGTATTCCCGTCAGTATAACTCAGGGGATGAAATTGTTAAACGCGAAATATTACGGGAGTTTATAGAGTATCTTTCAACTGAAAGATATGATTATATTCTTGACTATAGAATAGAGAATGAGGTATATTTACCCGAGACTAACGAAGCTTTTGTTTATGCCCGCGTGAAAAGGTATGGCGGAGTTAAGCCGTTTGTGTACCTTTATAAGTACAGATTGAAGAGTTATAAAAATTACTGGCTGATTACCGATGTTGAAGCATCGGTAGCAAGGGATTATTGATATGACAGAAATATTATCGCAAGATGAGATAGATGCGTTATTAACCGCCATATCCACGGGAGATGTTGAGCCGCAGGATTATTCTGTTCAGAAGGAACAGAAGAAGGTTAAGATTTATGATTTTAGACGCCCTGATAAATTTTCAAAAGATCAGATCAGAACTCTGCAGATGATCCATGAAACATTCGCCCGTTTAACGACAACCGCGTTGTCCGCGCAGCTGCGCGCTCTGGTAAGCGTGCACGTTGCTTCGGTTGACCAGTTGACTTACGAGGAATTTGTTCGTTCAATTCCGAATCCCACGACTCTTGCCATTATAAACATGGATCCTTTGAAGGGTTCCGCAGTTCTTGAAATAGATCCGTCGATAACCTTTACAATTATAGATAAACTTTTCGGCGGAACAGGCGAGGCGACAAAACTTAGCCGTGAATTAACCGATATCGAACTTTCCGTAATGGAAGGAATTGTTGTCCGTATTCTCGGTAACTTGCGCGAATGCTGGTCAAACGTTATTGATCTTCGTCCGCGTCTTGGAAATATTGAAACGAATCCGCAGTTTGCGCAAATTGTACCGCCGAATGAAATGGTTGTACTTATCACCCTTGAAACGAAAGTCGGTGAAGTCGAAGGTATGATGAATCTTTGTCTTCCTTACATAACAATTGAGCCGATCATTTCCAAGCTTTCCGCTCAATTTTGGTTTTCAAGTATCCGAAAAGGAGCGACTGACGAGAACCTTCAGATTATACAGAACCGGCTTGAAGGGGTCAGTCTGAATGTTGTCGCTGAAATCGGCGCTGTTGAAGTTTCAATGGAAGAAGTTCTTAATCTTTCGGTGGGCGATGTCGTGAAGCTTCCGAACACGAAAATTGATTCTGATATGGTTATTAAAGTCGAAGGAAGAAGGAAATTTAAGTGCCGTCCGGGACTTGTCGGCAGCAGGGTTTCTGTTCAGATTGGCGATAAAATTGATGAAGTTCCAGATGAACTTCTTAGTACCAAAA
>JBFZEW010000042.1:0-6523 GCA_041306665.1 Spirochaetota bacterium
AGCTACGTTACAGCTACGTTACAGCTACGTTACAGCTACGTTACAGCTACGTTACAGCTACGTTACAGCTACGTTACAGCTACGTTACAGCTACGTTACAGCTACGAGGGATTTTACTTAATTAAAAAATTGCAATAAAAAAAGGAGAGAAAACTCTCCTTTTTTAAAAAAACAAAATTTAAAAAACTTATTCTTTTATGATATAGCTTTCAATATATTTATTGTTTTGTTGAAGTCTGTCTAAAATAGTCGAAGCATCAAGTCTTTCCGAAAACGGTCCAATGCGGACACGATAATAATTTGTTCCATTAACAGATGCATCGTCTATATAAGTTTTGAAGCGCTCGTTTTTTAATAAATCACATTCTTGTTTTGCACGGGCATAGTTATCATATGACGCAACCTGAACAGAAAACCCGCCGGTAACTTTTTCCTGATATGTAACAGTATTTACCGCTTTCTGGTTAATTATTTTCGCGCTGACAGCAACATTTTTTGGTTTAATTTCTTTGGAAACTACGGCTGTATTTTTCGCGACAGCAGTTTTATTATTTACGGCTGCTTGTTTATTGGTATTTTTAGCAGTAGATTTAGGAGCAACTGATTTTACTGTCACTGTGTCTGAGTTAGTTTTAACCGGAGAAACAACATTTATATTATCAGCTACGAGAACATCATTCGCAGCTTTTTTGACAGGAATTTCTTCTGTTGCAGCAGTGTTCATGTTATTTACTGCAACAGTTGTACCATCAGGCTGAATTGCATTTTCAGCAGGTTTTTGTTCAAATAAATCGTTAATATCCGTTGTTGTATTCATTGGTGTTGTGTTGAAATTATTTGTTGTAAATAAATCTTTATCAGTTTTATCTGTCTTAGTAAGTTTCATCCCAATGAGAAATGAAATTGCGATAATTCCAATAATTATAGAAGAAAGAATAGCAATGCGTGCTTTATCAAGATGCAGAAGATAGATGTTTTTTTCTCTTACTTTTGGTTCTTCAATCGGTTCAAAATTTTCCATAATTCATTTACCTGTATATTCGTATTTTCAAGATTTTCACTGTTATCTATTATATAATCGGATAATTTGATTTTTTTATTTATAGAAAATTGATTTTTTAACCGTAATTTTATTTCTTTTTCAGTTATATTATCGCGCAGAATGCCTCTTTTCACGGAAAGTCTGTCGTTGGCCTTGACCAGTACATTATAATCCATATATTCATTATATCCAGATTCAAAAAGAAGCGGAGTGTTAATTACATATATGAACATTTTGTCTTCAGTTTGGTTAAGTACTATTTTCAGTATTTCAGGATGAGTTATGCTATTTAGTGTTTTTAGCAGGTTTTTATTTTTAAAAACAATATCAGCTAATTGTTGTCGATTGATAGATGAATCCTGATTTAAAATTTCTTTACCGAATGTTCCGATAAGTTTTTCGTAAGCAGGCTTGCCGGGCATTACAATCTTTCTTGCGATTTCATCCGTATCAATGTTTACTGCGCCAAGTTTTTCAAACATTGTGCATACTGTACCTTTTCCCGATGAGTAGCTTCCTGTCACGCCGATTCGCATAGTTTCTCCTGCAATTTACGGTATTTAGAAATTTTCCGATCATTTGATATTTCTGAAGATGTGCAGATCTCTTTGAAATTATTGTCTTCTGCAATAAATGAATTTAATTTCTTAATATTAATGATATCCTTTAATTGTGGAGAATCAGTTATTAATTTTGTTAATAACTTTTTTTTATTCTGATTCAATTCCGAAAAGTTATTAATAATTTGTGAACAATTGTTAATAACTTTTACATCAAGAGCAATGCTTTTGTTGATAATGTGAATAAATTCTTTACCGGATTTGCTTAGATATATATCCAATCTATTTTTATAATCAATGAAAGATTTTCGGCTGTTTATTCCATTGAATTTAAATCCGCCGCTTTTTTTAAAAATGTAATTGGCGTTGAGTTTTTCAACAGTAGTTAATCTGTTATTGAATAATTCTCCGAAACGGCGCTGGTATGATGTACCTCTGGCATAGATGTTGAAATCCGGAAATGAAAAATCCATTCCTGTTATTAGAATTGGACTGCATCCCATTAACATGGCGGCGTTAATGGCATCGCCGGCAACGGTACCGGTTTTTGAATCAGTTGAACCGGTTTTCCCGGGATAAAAATGTTCGATTATCTGCGAAATTGGATGTGAATTTAAAGATATAAATTTAGGCTGTTTCATGTTCGTATTAAATGAAGAAATTGATTCAATAAGCATGAAATCATTTTTGAAATCTTGAAGATGTTCCGTAATCCAAGGCTGTGGATCTATTGAAACCACAAAGTCAGGGATTATTTCGCGCTTGATAAGTGCCGGCAGGGCGGAGTCCACAGCTATCAGAATCATTTTTTCTCTGCCGGCTGCGATAGCGGAAATATTTGCGTCCAACGATGGCGCTGAAGATATTATCATTGCGGGAATATTTTTAAACCTGTCAGTAAGAGATGAAACCGGATAGTATTCTCCTAAATCAGGAAGTCTGCGAATGATGTTCCGCAGGTAAATACCTGAAAAAAGGTTTTTCGTTGCGATGTTTCCAGCGATTGAGTTTATCAGGCTGGTTATTGACAATTTAAGTTTATCATATTCCTGCGGAAATGCTCTAATGCTTGCAGCATGCTCAATAATCTGGATTTTCGAAGGAAATGATTCTTTAAAAAAAGTTTCAACATTATGAAGAATTTGTTTTTCATCACCGGTAAATATATTAATGTTTTTCTGTTTCAGTTCATGATAAATTTTCAGAGTTTCTTCTTCAATGTTTTTTATCACATCAATCAATATATAATTCTTATTTGTGTCATATTGTTTTTTCGCGATATGATGTCCAAGCCCAAGACCAAGAACAATTATACAGTCTGTATCGGATTGAAATTCCGGGAATGTAATATGCTCTTTTGATGGGAAATGCCTGCTGTGGATATATTTTTGACCTGAAGCGGTATCGACGCGCAAAGTCGGCAGATTTTCTTTTGTCGGTTCAATTTTATATTTTACAATCATTGCACTTTCCGTGTTAATATGATATAATTATTATCGAAGAATAGCTGTTTATTCTAAACAGAGGTTTTATGCTAATTGATTCACATGTTCATATATTTCCGGAAATTGTGAAAAATCACCGTGAAAATTATTTTTATGATGATAATTTCAGATTATTATATAATTCAGAGAAATCTAAAATAATTTCATATCAGGAAGCAGATGCATATATGAAACAGGAAAAAACGGACATGATCTGCGCTTTAGGTTTTTCATGGAAATCTATTGATATGGCAAGAATTCATAATAAATATATCATGGAATGCGCGGAAAAAAACAACGATATAATTCCGTTTGCTTCCATTCCATCCAGTCCGGTAAACAGTGTTGAGGAATACATATCCGAAATAAAATCCGCCGGATTCAGAGGAATCGGTGAGCTCGCATTTTATACGGAACCGTTTAACAATGAGTTATGGCAGTATATTGATGAAATATTCGCCTCCTGCATGAAAAATTCTCTCATCATAGTCATGCATTTGAATGAACCTGCCGGACATGAATATCCCGGGAAATATAACACAGACTTCGGGCGATTATCAGGATTCATTATGAAATATCCTGAATTGAAAATTGTTCTGTCTCACTGTGGCGGAGGAATTTTTATTTATGAACTCATGCCCGAAATAAAAAAGGCTTTTAAAAATGTTTACTATGATACTGCCGCAACACCATACATTTATGATAATCGTATTTTCAAGCAGATAGCTGAAATTGTCGGAGCAGATAAAATCCTGTTTGGAACGGATTATCCCCTTATTGGCACTGAAAAATATATTGCAGCTATGAAACAAGCGGGTTTGTCAAATGAAGCTATCGAACAACTTTGTTTCAAAAACATTGAAAGACTGCTCAATTTAAAATGAGATTTTAATGAAAATTTGAAAATCGCTTTATATTGTTTATAAACTCTTAGATAATTCAGAACAGTTTCCTGAAAAACTAAAAGAATTGCCGATAAAGTGGCAATTCAAATGAGTTCAAAATAATAGAATTGTATATCCGGATTTTATTGACAGCGGGCTATGGGCCCGCTGCTTCAGTTACATGAATTCTGAAATGAAATCGTTAAACATTTCTGAGGAAAGAAGTTCATAAAGAGCATATATTTTTGAGCTTGAGATATAAATAAGTACTGTGAGTACAATCAAAATAACAAGATAAACAGTTCTGTTGATCGAATGTTCGGGATTTTTCTGCATTATAAATACAGCTTTTGTGTAAAGCGTCTGAGAAATTGTCACAAATAGAGCCCATATAAGAACACAAAAAACCATTAGAAATATTATTATCAGAATTGTTCCTAAAGTTACATCAGCGCTGACAGTAGTAATTTGATCGGGTGATTTACCGATGATTCTATCATATATTCTTGTAAAGAATTCAAATAAAGCTGTTTTGGATTTTGAATGCATTAAAATAAAAAGAATTCCTGAAGTCATCAGCAGAGGAATTGTCAGGAACAAAGTAACAATTCCATAGACCAGAGAAGTAAGAATTTTAACGATGATTATATACACAGGAATATTTAAAAATTCTTTTTTGAAGAACTCGATAATTTCGGAAATTGATTCTATTACAAATTGGGATTTTGAAGCAACTATCGCTGGAATGAAATTCATGAATGACAGAGAAAACAGACTGACGAAAAAAAGACCGTAAAAAAGTGTAAACATTATTCCTGTATATATGATTCCTCCTTTTGAAAGGTAAACTACAGGTAAAATCAAAATTGTGAATACTGTCATGGAAAAAATATAAATTATAAAAAGCACAAGCGAATCTTCGGCAATGTCGAAATTTATGAATTTCCAATCCAGACGTTTGTAACCAGGGTTCAGCATTTTGAAATATGAAATTTTCGAAATGAAATACAGCACTAATATGTACAGATAGTAAAAAACCAGAGCAATTGTTATAAAGATTATAATAACAGCGCGCGGGTGATTCGCCACAAAAGAAGAGCTTCTGAAAACGGTTATTGAGCATAAAAGACTTGTCATTATAAAAAGTATGGCGTATATTGATGAAATTAAAATGGAATTAAAGTTAAACGCGAGAGGAATTCCTGAAAGAATATCGCCAATGACGGGAATATCTTTGCGTGAACTCTGCTGTTTGACGAAATTTTTCCGGTTATCAACAATTATTTTGTGTCCGCAGCTGTTGCAGTAAAAGAATATTTTTTTGTTGTCTATTGCCGTATCAGGAATGTTATGCTGTTTGCCGCATTCTGTACATGATATTTCCATTGTTTTTCTCTTTTTATAAATTTAAAATTATTCTGTATTATTATCGGCAGAATAATTACTTCTATTTAGTTATAGTCGTAAAAGTTGAAATAATCAAGAAAAGTTTGTGGATGGCTGTTGTTCTTTTGTTGACTATTTTTGTGATATGATAGAAAGATGAAGCTGAATGTTGGAATATCAGGGAAATGTTATGCGGAACAAAGAAAACAGAAATAGGATAAAAAGACTTCCAGCTTACGCTGATTTTCTGTTGTCGCTTTCAGGAACCTGTCTTGTACTATTTTTGGCATCGCATCTTCTTTTTGACGCGACAATTCTTTTTGGACCTGATACTTTTAATAATGTTCCCAAAGTACTTCATGCCATGTACCTTGCGCAGATTTTTACTCCAATTGTTACTGCAGGATTTTTCATTCATTTTATTATTGCCGTGCGCAAAATTCCGTTTCAGACAGATAAACTGATTAAATTCATCAGGCTTTCTAATCAGACAAAACACCGCGACACAATACTTTGGATTTTTCAGTGCATTTCAGGGCTTCTTCTTTTGCTGGCAGGAACGCTTCATTTCTGGGTAATTTTCGCTGATGGAATAGCTAATATTAATGCAATTTCAAGCTCAGAGCGCGCAGCTCTTATGTATTTTCACGTGTTTTATTACATCTTCATGTGTATTGCAATTTTTCACGCGGGAATTGGAATGTACCGGGTTTGCATTAAATGGTTCGGAAATGGAAGAAAAACAGTTTTCTTAATAATGATAATTATATCGTGCTCTTACGCTGTCATGAGCTTCATGTCAATTCAAAAGTTCTATAACCGCGGCGAGATACAGATAATTTTAAAACAGAAGATAATTTCTATCGAAAATATCATACAGCATAAAAATGAAAGTGGAATGCTTGAAAGTGAATTAAGGCATTTTCACAGTACAATGAAAAAACTTCAATTGCGGATTACACCTGAAATGTTTGATTATTTGGGAATTACTTATAATGAAGACCTATATAATATTTTAAAGAAATCAGAATCGGCGGATTAAATTTGGAAACGCATATATACAGTGATGTGCTGATAATCGGAGCAGGACTTGCCGGTGAGCGTGCAGCTGTTGCAGCTGCTTTGTCCGGTTGTAACGTGAAAATAATTTCACTCGTTCCTCCAAGG
>JBFZEW010000043.1:0-4872 GCA_041306665.1 Spirochaetota bacterium
CGGGTTGAAAAATGAAAGATTATACGCTAATTACAACAATATTGAACTTGAAAAAATGTTTCAATTCAGAAGAATTTACACGCAGAATACCGATTTAAATAAAGTTGATTTCGACAAGGATACAAGCGGTTATGATTTCAAATCAATTCCGCCAGATGATGTAATAATGTTTTTCGCAGCATTCAAGTGCAGTTTGAAAAACAATGAAACATATAAACTTAAAATAAGTTATGACTGTGAAAATATAAAAAAAGTTATTGATTTTGATTATACATATCTTGAATATAGACAAGATTCAAAAAAGTACCGTAACTATTTAACGGATGAAAAAAAGAAAAATGAGAAGAAAGACAAATGGCTATAGACAGAAAAACAATTGAAAGAACAGCTGAACTCGCAAATCTTTATCTGACTGAACAGGAAAAAACCGACTACGAAAAACAGCTTAACGATATTCTAAGTTATGTTGAAAAAATAAATGAAATCGACACTTCCGCCGTTGAAGCGACTGATCACATTGAAGAGATAAAAAATGTTTTCCGCGCGGATGAAGTGATTCAGTCAATTGACCGGGATGAAATTGAAAAAATCGCTCCGAAATTTAAAAATGGCCACATCACAGTGCCGAAAATCATAGAGTAAAAATGAAAATTTCCTCCAAGCCCGAACTAATCAGCAAAGACCATTATCTATTAAAAATCAAACACGAAGGACTCAAATTCCTGCCTGGTCAATTTGTCAGCATCAAAGTAAATCATGGAACCGACCCTCTGCTTCGAAGACCTTTCTCGATTTTTGACAGCAGTGAACAAGAACTGAAAGTTATTTTCAAAGTTGCAGGAAAGGCAACTGCAATTCTCCGCGACAGCGCATTGCCTGAAAACACTGATATTTCAGGTCCTTACGGCAAAGGATTTACGATTCATGAAAATAAAAACGTGCTGCTTATCGGCGGCGGAGTCGGCAATGCTCCACTGCATTTTCTTGCCAATGAACTGAGAAAAAAGAACTGCACTGTTTCATATATATATGGCTCACGCTCCACAGAATATACCTACTGCCGGCATGAATTTAAAACATGTTCCGACTCTACTTTCTACATGACGGATGACGGTTCTGACGGAGAAAAAGGATTTGTCACCGATAAACTTAAAAG
Source organism: Spirochaetota bacterium (assembly GCA_041306665.1). Lineage (GTDB taxonomy): Bacteria > Spirochaetota > UBA4802 > UBA4802 > JAFGJZ01 > JAFGJZ01. The sequence goes on from JBFZEW010000043.1 coordinate 1,157, forward strand.
TCTCATTGCTGCCGGGAAATTTGATTTTATTTACGTCTGCGGTCCGGATGTAATGATGAAAGCATGCGCGGAAATCATTAATTCCTCCGGAATTGACGGTGAACTTTCAATGGAGAATTATTTCGGCTGCGGAATCGGAATATGTTCAGGCTGTACGGTAAAGACCATCCATGGCAACAAACGTGCCTGCGTAGACGGTCCGGTTTTCAATATTCGGGAAATTGTGTTTTAGTTATAAAGTGCGATTTCCAGTTTTTGCGTCCGGCTTCACGCAAAAAAAGTTCTGAAAATGAGTTTGTAAAGATAAATGTGATTGCGGATGCAAAAAGTGATGATTCAACATTTAAAATTCAAAATTACTTTATCATAAAGCCTGTCGATCTTCAGACAAGCTAATTGGCTTATTGGTGCCAGGTTATACTAATTGGTCTAATTTGTGCCAGGTTTTACTAATTGGTGCTGATCGGTGCCAGGTTTCAGCTGTTTTACTGTTTGCTGATCGGTGCCAGGTTATACTAATTGGTCTAATTTGTGCCAGGTTTCAACGATTTTACTGTTTACTGATCGGTGCCAGATTTTACTAATAGGTCTGACAGCCAAGCTAATTGGTGCCAGGTTTCAGCTGTTTTACTGATTGGTGCCAGGTTTCGGCTGTTTTACTGATCGGTGCCAGGTTTCAACGGTTTCAAATGAAATTCTACAGTAAAAATCACTGTTCACTAGTAATTTAAAATTATTCATCGCTTTCAAACGCCAATAATCCTTAAACTTGACAATTTACTAAAATTACGATATGATTTTCCTATCTTTTGACTTTCGACTTATTTTATGGAGAGCTATTATGAGGAACATAACTATTTTCTGCATACTCACGTTTATTTTTTCGACTGCTGTTTTTTCACAGGAAAAAACTGATGCGGTAAAATACATGGAAACTATGGTTCAATCTCCAAATATGATTAAAAAAGACACTTGGGAATATATAAAAACATTTGCTCATGGAAAAGACTATAAAGCGACAAATAAGAAACGCGAAACTCTTCTGCAGACTATTAATAACGCGATAGTAACTACACAGAAAATTCCGGCATTCAACGAAAGCACCGAGTACAGAGACGCGGTATTGACTTATCTTAAAAATTTAAACGCGATCATGAATCAGGATTATGCGAAACTTGCTGATATGGAAAAGATTGCCGAGAAATCATACAACAACATGGAAGAATATTTTATAGCGCGCGAAAAAGCAAATGATAAACTGGAAGCTGCGCTTGCCGAACTATCAATCGCCGAGGGGAAATTTGCGGTTGAAAATAATATAAATTTAATCACACATAAAGATGAAATCACGGAAAAAATTGAAATATCAGCAAAAGTATCTGACTATTATGATGACATATATCTCATATTTTTTAAATCTTACACTCAGGAATTATTTCTCCTGGACGCAATGTCAAAAAATGATTTATTACTAATCGAAAAAATTCGAGTTTTACTCATCGCATATTCAAGCGAAGGTGTCGCCGCGTTAAACAAAATAGCGCCATATGGAAATGATACTTCGCTGAAAATTGCTTGTGCTCAAATGCTCGAATTCTATCTGTATGAATCCCAAAAAAGCATGCCTGTAATCATTGATTATCTTCAAAAAAACCAGTCTTTCATGCAAGCTAAAACTGCCTATGAGCGGAAAAGCGATGACCTGCGCACAAAAGAAGATGTGGATAACTATAACGACTGTGTTTTTGATTTGAATGAAGCAGTAAAAAGTTATAACGCGACAAACCAGGAGTTGAATGCAAAACGCTCTGAACTCATAAACAGATGGAACACCACAACCGCTGTATTTTTTGATATTCATGTGCCAAAGTGAAATATCTTTAAATGATACTTGATAAGTGTCAACACATCGTGGACTAAAAAATAACACTCACATTCATTTCTCTCATTTGTCTCATTTGTGCCAGGTTTGAATACAAATACCGACATTATTTTGGTGCCAGGTTTAAGTTCTTGGGATTTTCTTTGCATCATCGGTGCCAGGTCGAAGGGTTATCCTTCGAATTTTTATTGCATGGCAACAATTTCGCAAAAATGTCATCATACAATAAAAATCACAAAAAATTTAAATAATTTAAAAAAGTTTTAAAATATTTTAGTTCTTTTACGTTATATATATAGAACTATAATTTGGAGGAAGTCATGCATAAAACTAGTTTAAATATCAGCAGCAAAATGAATACGCGATTAAATGAAGCCAGTGAGCAATTCAAAATCAGCAAAAGGATGCTTGTTGCGAAAATTTTCAAGCTCTGCCATAGGAATCTGGATTTCAACATTCTGGTTACAGGGGAACTTACCGGATATCAGAAAAAAAGCCCTGGCGACAAATGGAAATGTTTAAGAGTTGATTTCAGCGATACTGAATGTGATGTTTATGTTGAATACAGGAAAATGTTTAGAATTAGTTTAAGTAAATTGCTAGCAGTTGGGTTTTTTCTTTTTTTTGATCAAATTATTAATGAATTAAATAATAATTCTATGAATGAAAAAGTGGAAGTAGCAGAGATTTTGAATACTTATACAGATATTAAGCGACTTTTATATAATTCAATAAAAGATGCCTTAAAATTTTTCATTTTACCTGAAAAAACAGAGCAAACATAAATACAAAAGAGTAAAATCAGCCTAAATTCCTTTACACTGAATCATTTTTAGAAATGGTACTGTGAGAAATATATCCTTCTTAAAATTTAAATAAATTATTTCACAAAAGGTAAAACACTTTTAAATTCAGGAGTACCCGCTTTTTCAAGAAACATATAAGCAATTGTTTCAGATGGACACACGTGAATCCCGCTGCTGCGCATAATCCTTAATGCTTCTTCTTTGAAATATTCATTTCGCGAGGCAATTGCATCGGAGCAGACTACTACTTTAAAACCATTTGAAATTAAATCAAGCGCTGACTGAAGCACACAGATGTGCGACTCAATTCCAGCTATGATTATATTCTTGCGCGCTTTTTTCTCAAGAAACTGTCGGATTTTATCATCTTTAAATATGCTGAAGTGCATTTTTTCAAATCGCGACATTTCTTTATTTTCCAGGGTGACATTTAATTTCACAGTTGTCGATCCAAGTCCTGCTGGATACTGTTCGGTTATAAATATAGGCATTGAATACAAATCCGCGCATTTAATCAGCAAATTTACATTCTTTATCAAACCGGATTTTTCAGTTTCATTTATTGAAGATAATAATTTGTCCTGCATGTCTATTATCAGCAGTAAAGAATCCTTTTTATCGATTTCGCTTAGACTATTTTTCATTGAAGAAGATCCGTACCGATATCATCGAGCACATTTGTTTTGTCGTCTATCTTATCAATTTTGTTGTATATTTCTTTTTTTTGATTCTCCACAATATCCTCTTTTGGTGATTTTCTTAAAGGATTAATTGAATAATCATTTTCCGCGCAATTTGTGCAGAGATCTGCTTCTTCTTTTCCTGGTTCTGTTCCGGGAATAAATATTTCTGAAATTATTGTCTTACAGAATGATGATGGTCTTTTCCCTGAAACTGCGCAAACATCAGCCTGCGACAATCCTGCATATACAGGGAAATTCTTCGCAGGCACAGACGCTAAAGATCTTCGCACATACTCGCCCCAAGCCGGCGCGACTATTCCTCCTCCTGTCTGTCCTGTTCCAAGC
>JBFZEW010000044.1:0-2677 GCA_041306665.1 Spirochaetota bacterium
CAGATGATTCCTCTTTACGAAGAGGACATGGAATTTAAAATTAATCACGGCGCGGCTGAATTACTTGGACTTTTCAATAATGATTTTTCCGACATTGTAAACGTCAAGCGGAGGAATTACTGCGTAGAGGACACTGACAGGTCTGATAAAATACGTTCAATGCTTTTGAATTAATTTAAACGTGTGCGATAAGAATTTATTTAGTCCGTTTTTTCTGAAATTCAGGAGGAGAAAATTTTATTCCACGGCTAAATTTTCAAGTAACGCGGTAATTTTTTTGAAATCTGTTTCCGGAACTTTGCCCGAGAAAATATAACGCAGAGTTCCGTTTTTATCAATAATCATGAAAGTTGATTCCTTTTCGGGAAGACCGAATGATTTTTTGAATTTTCCCTCCCAGTCGCAGTAAATGTCGACTTTTCGCTCAGCTGATTTGCCTCGAATAGCTTTTTCCCACAACGGTCTGGTTAAAAAATTAGCTTCGGTGGCGTCAGTTACGGCAAGTCTGAAAACCGGAGTCGGTGATTTTTCTTTTTTCAATGAGTTCAGATAATTTTCGAAAGATATGTTTTTTTCCGCCGTGTCTTTGTCAGTGTAGAACCCGACTGTTAATTTTCCGCGAAGCATGCCGGCCGTCAGAACTTTCCCGTTAACGTCTTCAATTTTAAAATCAGGAATTTTTTCTCCTGTATTAATCATGCTGAAACAGGCTGAACAGATCACCAAAAAAATGAAAGCTGATAATTTGAATTTTTTAATATTCATTTCCGTACCGTGATTATGAATTGAAATAATTATTTACAAACAAAATTACACCGATATTTTACACTTGCATGTATTGAACGCGAAATTAAAATGGCATTATTGAACGTAACATAATTAATTCATGCAGTCAAGAAGTTAATCGGAGAATTAAATGTCATTTTTTCAAGCGGGTTTGTCAGAAAGTCTCTGCCGCGCTGCGGAGGAAATTGGTTACGCGAATCCGTTTCCAATTCAGGAACAAGTTATTCCTTTAATCCTGCAGGGGAAAGATGTCGCCGCTGCCGCACAGACCGGGTCCGGAAAAACCGCTGCGTTTCTTCTTCCTTTGATTCAAGGTTTATGTGAAAACAGCAATAAAAAGACTTTTTCTCCCGAAATACTTATATTAGTTCCGACGAGAGAACTTGCCGTACAGGTTGCCGAAGCAGCGAAACAGTTCAGCAGGTATGCTCCAAAGAAAATAAGAATTGCTGCATTGTATGGCGGTGTTTCAATCAGTTTGCAGATGAAAAGTTTAATTTCAGGAACAGATATTATTGTTGCAACTCCAGGCAGGCTCATGGATCTTGTCCATAGAAAAGCGGTTAACATTTCCGCCGTAAAAGTTCTTGTTCTTGATGAAGCTGACCGCATGCTTGATCTCGGATTTAAAGATGAAATTAGTGATATATTTCAAGTTCTTCCTGATAAACGCCAGAATCTTCTTTTTTCCGCTACTTTAAGCAGCAGTATTGAAATACCTGGAATGAATTTTCTGAGTAACGCGGTAAAAGTCGGCGTGCAAAGTTCATCTGCCCAGTCCGACATGATTGAACAGATTATATACACTGTCAGCCGTAACGACAAGGGAATTTTTCTGCGCTATCTTATCAAAACAGGTGAATGGGAACGAGCTCTGGTTTTCGTTTCATCACAGCAGAAAGCGGATAATGTAGCGCGAAAGCTGAACAGAAACTGCATCAGCGCGGAGGTTCTGCATGGCGGGAAAAGTCAAGCCGCCCGTTCGGAAGCTTTAAAGCGTTTTAAAGACGGAAAGATAACGGTGCTCGTCGCGACTGATCTCGCTTCGAGAGGCATTGACATTGAAGAACTTCCATTTGTCGTGAATTATGAGCTTCCGAGATCGGCGGCTGATTATGTTCACCGGATCGGAAGAACAGGACGCGCGGGTATGAAAGGAATCGCAGTGACGCTTCTTTCTGAAGATGAAATTCAGCATATGAGGCTGATTGAAAAACGAACCGGTAATAGACCGGAATACATTGATTCAAAAAAAATTCAATTTAAACAAATTTGAAAATATAAAAAAATTGCAGGAATAACATGGAAAGTAAAAAAGTATTTATCGGAAATTTAAATTTCGCTTTGACTGAAGAGGAATTGAGCGGCCGATTAAATCAATACGGTAAAGTAGTAAGCATTAAACTTTATCAGAAAAAAGGTTACGCGTTCGCGGAATTCGAAACAGAAGCTGATGCGGAAAACGCGGTTAAGAATCTTGAAGGTAAAATGCTGATGGAGCGTGAAATTCACATCAGTGTGGCGCTGAAACCGAAAAAAGCGAAAAAACTCACAGTTAAAAAATATACCGCGCGCGGAGAAGTTTTTGAGAAAAACAAAAAAGGTTTTTCCAAAAACAAAGAAGAAGGATCTGCATATCCGCCAAAAAGAGAGTGGACTCACGAGAAGCCTTCTTTTTCAAGCAAGCCGTCCCGTGACGGAGAGAAACCTTCATATCCGGGAAAAACATCTTACAATAAATCCGCGAAGCCGGCGTATGATTATAAATCAAGAGATGGAAAACCCGGCAGCGATGACAGACCGAAGCGCGAACATTCAGGCGAAAGAAAAGAAACTTCGCGTCCCGCAAAACGGGAGTGGACTCGCGAGAAGCCTTCTTTTTCGAGCAAGC
>JBFZEW010000045.1:0-3474 GCA_041306665.1 Spirochaetota bacterium
ATTTGCGGAAAAAACATTTGTATTTAATGTGGAATTGTAAATCACGTCCTGAGTTTTTAGATGAAGAAATGCTTATTGAAATGAAATTGGCCGGTCTTGAAAGAATCATTCTTACAGTAAATACTGGTTCATCAAAGCTGCTTGAAACCTATGATTTTTCCATGAAAATCGAAGATATTATGAAATCAACCGAACTTATACGCAAAGTGGGAGTGTATTTTTCAGAACTTCTGACTATCGGTTATCCTAATGAGACTGCGGCGGATATAAACCAGTCAAAGAAAATTATCAAAAAGACATTACCGGGAAATGTTATCTTGATAAAAGCAATTTATTTCCCTGGAAGTTTCGGTTATGAAAGCGCAAAGTTAAAAGGACTTATCGATGATAACATTTGGTTCAGGGCAAAGGAAAGCATAATCACCGTAAACTCTGACGAAGCTGAAATTAAAAGGAAATTCGACGAACTGCGGAATATTTCCGGTATTGTGCGTGAAACTGCGTGGTACCGCGAAAAGGATTTTAAAAACCACCACAAAGTAATGGATAAACAATGCTGGGTTACAGATATTCTTGAAGGAGATTTTTTCCTCGATGAAGAAAATCACGGCGAAGCGGAAAAGTCATACCGCAGGGTAATAAGCGCATTTCCGAGCAATCCATGGGGTTACATGCGTCAGGGTAAGGTTAAGTTCAGACTGGGGGATTTTTCAGGCGCGCAGGATTATTTTCAGAAAGTCACGCAAATTGTGCCGAATTTTTACGGAGGATGGCTGAAAATGGCTGAATCTGAAATCGCATCCGGAAATAAAAAGAAAGCAAAGGCAAACATTGATAAGGCATATGAGCTTAATAAATTCGATCACCGTATTCAAAATATTAAAATTTTGCTGAAATAATCAGATAAAAAACTTTGAATCTTTCCTCGTCTAATGATTTATATAAATCATTATTATTGTTGTAATACATGTATTTTTCATCAAGCTGAAATTCGCTGAATATTGGAAGATTCTGCTGATAAAAATATATTTGATTTATATCTCCATAGAATGGAATGATTTTGATGTATGTTTTCCTGTTCGTATAAAATTTATTCTCATAATTAACTATAATGGGCGCGATACATGATGTAAAAATTGGAATTATCATCAGGATGAACAATTTTATTAGTAATTTCACGCAAATATCCTCATTATCATAATTATATCGGTTTTTTAAAAAAATTCAAGATAATAATTTAACACTAAACAAATTTTAAGTATATTTGCCTTGACAAAAAAAATGCGGTATTTTAAGTTTTTTTTTAACATTAATTGCGTTTTTTTCGTTATAAAGATAGAAAGATAAATGGAGATATTTTATGGCAAAACCAAATGAATCAAATCAGAAAAGCCAGGCTCTTGAGTCGGCGATTGCTCAAATTGAAAAGCAGTTCGGAAAAGGATCAATCATGAAATTAGGCGATGATTCGACGAGAGTCGCGCTTGATTTCATAAGTACAGGTTCAATCGAGCTTGATGTCGCGTTAGGTCTGGGAGGAATTCCCCGTGGAAGAATTACAGAAATCTACGGTCCTGAATCATCGGGTAAAACATCATTAACGCTTCATATTGTAGCCGAAGCGCAAAAAGCCGGCGGAATTGCCGCATTCGTAGATGCTGAACACGCGCTGGATCCTGTTTATGCAAAAAAATTAGGGGTGAACACGGATGAGCTGCTTGTTTCACAGCCTGATACCGGAGAAGAAGCGCTTGAAATTACGGAATCACTGGTACGCTCAGGCGCGATTGACATTATTGTCGTCGATTCAGTCGCGGCTCTCGTTCCGAAGGCTGAAATTGAAGGTGACATGGGAGATTCGCATATGGGTCTTCAGGCAAGACTAATGAGCCAGGCGCTCAGGAAACTTACAGGTATAATATCAAAATCAAATACTTCGGTAATTTTTATTAATCAGATTCGTCATAAAATCGGAGTAATGTTCGGTTCGCCGGAAACAACCACCGGCGGTAACGCGTTGAAATTCTACGCGTCAATACGTCTGGACATTCGCAGAATTGAAACTCTTAAGGCTGGAGAAGATTCAGTCGGAAGCAGAGTAAGGGTCAAAGTCGTAAAAAACAAGGTCGCTCCTCCTTTTAAAAAGGCCGAATTCGACATGATGTATGATTCCGGTATTTCCAAAGTCGGAGGAATTCTTGATCTTGCGGTAGTGTATGATATTGTTAAAAAATCCGGAACCTGGTATTCATACGGTGAGGATAGAATTGGCCAGGGACGTGAAAACGCGAAAAAATTCCTGACTGAACATCCTGAAATGACCGCGGATATTGAACTTAAAGTTAAAAAGGAAACTGGTCTAATTAAAGATCCCGATTCTGAGGCTACAAAGAAAAAGCCAGTTGATGCTGAAATTGTAAGTGTTGCCGCTGACGAGGATTGAGCTTGGATTGCGGTTCTAACATACGATTAAAGACTCCTGAAGAAATTAAACGTATTCAGGAGTCATGTCTGGTGATTAAAGATATATTCGCGAAACTGGCGCTGTATAGTCTTGAGAACATATCCACCCTCGAGCTTGATAAATTCGTGGAATCTGTAATTCACAAACACAAAGCGAAAGCGTCATTTAAACTTGTAAATGATTATTATTACGCAACATGCATTTCATTAAATAACGAAGTCGTGCACGGAATTCCTTCAAAGAAGAAATTTATCCGTAAAGGAGATCTTGTTAAAGTCGATGTCGGCGTCGTGAAGCAGGGTTATTTCGGTGATGCTTGCAGGACTTTTTTTGTTCCTGAAATTGAAGCTGAGGCTGAGCGTTTAATAAACGTTACCGCAAGAGCATTGGAAGTCGGAGTTAAAAATTGTTTTGACGGCAACAGACTCGGTACGCTTGGCTGGGCAATTCAAAGTTACGTTGAAAATGAAGGTTTCAATATTGTGCGTGAGTTTACGGGACACGGAGTCGGTTTTTCAGTCCATGAATCTCCGGTTGTTTTTCACTATGGCGAAAAGGACCGTGGAATGAGGATTCGCGAAGGAATGGTTTTGGCTGTTGAGCCTATTGTAAACGCGGGCCTCCGTGATGTTGAGATTCTCGACGACGGATGGACTGCCGAGACTCTTGACGGACATTTATCGGCGCAGTTTGAAGATACAATCGCTGTGACAAAAAACGGCCCGGTTGTGCTCACATAATAAAAAACTCCAATATAATTATTGGAGTTTTAATGTGACACGCGAAAATGAATTACTATGGAATTTTTTTTTATTTTCCTTCATCGTAAAGCAACAGCATTTCGGATTCTTCCAGCGCTCTGTCATATATTCTGACATCGTCAAGAGCGCCATTGAAAAAATTAATAAAACTCCAGTTCGCATTAGCATTTGGATTTCTGTCAATTTCACTGAAACCCATATAGAAGGTTGAACCGGTGTCCGGCATCATGACAGATGCAGCTTTTTTCT
>JBFZEW010000046.1:0-8220 GCA_041306665.1 Spirochaetota bacterium
TTTTGATTTTCAATGGGAATCAGCGGAAGTCCGGCATTACACGCCTTCTCCTGTTGTTGAAATATCTGAAAATGGGTTTTCACCTAATACAAATGTATCAGCGACACTATTTTTTGAATACTACAACATGGAATATAAATATCCTTCATCAGCGAAAATCATTAAAATCGAACCGGATCATGAAAAAAAAAGACTGCAGCTGATTTTCAGAAGTCCTGATTTTGAGGATTCAATTTTTGATTATCTGAAAATACTTTTTATCGAAAACAATCACATCCGCCTAAAAAATAATTACGGTTATTACAACATGCCCAATCACGTGCTTGAACTTAATTTAAAAACAATACCTGATTTCATAAAACAATACGGTAAGACGCTTATCGAAAAGAAAATTAAAATAAAGATGCGCCGCGCGAAAACGTCTTCAATTGTCAGAACAGCGAAATTAAAAATTAAAATTAAATCGACAATTGACTGGTTTAACTTACAGCTTACCGATGAAGAAAATCCGGAAAAAAAATTTGAAATAAATTCCGAATTCTTACAGTACGGAATGCTGAAATCAGGTGACTCTTTGTTTCTTGTTTCAGATGAAGATATTAAAACAATTGAACTACTGCTTGCCAATGACATGAATTCAAAGTGCGAACTTAATATACCTTCGTCCGATCTGGGTAAAATTTTTAATCTTTTTAAAAACATTAAAGATGAAGACGCAAAAAAAGAACTGCGCGACAAAGCTCAGCTCTATGAAAAACTTACGAATGCAGTTTCAATAAAAAATCAAAAGCTTCCTGAAACTTTTAACGCGAAACTCAGAGAGTATCAGAAAATTGGCTACAACTGGCTTCACTTTCTTTATGAAAACAACATTAACGGATGCCTTGCAGATGACATGGGTCTAGGGAAAACAGTTCAGACGCTGTGTTTTCTTCAAAAACTGCACGAAGCGAAACTGCTGAAACCTGCGGTACTGATTGTTCCAGTATCAACAATTTCAAACTGGCTTGACGAATGCGCGCGGTTCAGTCCAGACATAAAAATGTACCGCCATAGCGGTTCTGCAAGAATTAAGGAATTCAACCAAGACTTCGATTTTGACATTCTCATTACAAGCTATCAGACACTCGTTCGAGACATTGAAATTCTGAATAAAATAAATTTCACTTACTGCATTCTTGATGAAGCTCAGAATATTAAAAACGCCGGCTCGATTACATTTAAAAAAGTTCTACAAATTAAATCTAATCACAAGTTATCGCTGACGGGGACGCCTGTTGAAAACAGCACAACTGAATTGTGGGCTCAAATGAATTTTCTGAATCCCGGACTGCTTGGAAATTTTTCATCTTTCAGAAAAACATACGGCAACTCGATTGAAAAATATCAGAACATTGAATTGACGAAAAAACTGAAAATCAGAGTATCTCCTTTTATATTGAGAAGACGCAAAGAGGAAGTCGCGTCAGATCTTCCCGAAAAAGAAGAAATTATTCTGTATTGCGAAATGGATCATGACCAGCAGAAAATATACAACGAATATCTCGATTACTACCGGAAAATGCTGACTCCGTCCAAAAACAAATTAATCGGCAATGCTGAACAGGACGGCTATTTTGACTACTTCAGCGCGCTGCTTAAACTCCGGCAGGCCGCTCTTTTCACTGAAATTGCGGATAAAAGCCACAAAAACATTTCATCATGTAAATTCGGCATGCTGAAGGAAATGTGTTATGAAATTTTACAGGAGAAACATAAAATTCTAATTTTCTCGCAGTTTGTTTCTGTTCTCAATATTATCAGAAAGCATTTCGACAGCGAAAGCATTCAATACTCGTATCTTGACGGACAAACACTTAACAGAAAAGCGGCGATTGAAAAATTTCAGAAAAATGATGACTGCCGGATTTTCTTAATCAGTTTAAAAGCGGGAGGCATTGGAATAAACCTTACCTCAGCTGATTATGTTTTTATTTTCGATCCATGGTGGAACCCTGCAGTTGAAAATCAGGCTGTCGACCGGGCGCACCGCATTGGCCAGGACAAAAAAGTCATTGTTTATCGGATGATTACGAAAAATACTGTCGAAGAAAAAATCATGGTTCTTCAACAGAAAAAGAAAAAACTTGTCCAGGATATTATTTCCGACGATGCCGGAATAATTTCAAAACTCAATAAAGACGATCTTGCCGCGCTGTTTGAGGACTGATTCTTCGACAGGCAAAGAACAAAATATTGTCATGCTTGGACATACAACTTCCAGTTTCACACACAGATTCCGGCCTGCCTGCAATGGTTAAAATAATTTAATAATTGACTTATCTGTTGAAAGACCATTATTATTATAATTGTTTAGATGTTCATGCCATATTCTGTCAGGTATTTCTAATATGCTAAGGAAATAATATGAAAAAAAATTCTTTTATTCTGATAATACTTTTCATCAGTATATCATGCTTTGCTGATGATGAGGATATTGATCCTTACGGCTGGTGCGTTTCACCGGGCTTTGCATATGCCTATCACAATGACAAAGATTATCTTCTTGGAGCAGAAATTTCACTATTCAATAGTGCATATAGTTTCAATCCATTTAGTTCTTTATTCTATGGAATATATTTCGATATTTTTTATGACAGCCAGCTTGAGGCAATTAAATACAGTATTGGTCCTGAATTAGGTATAACTCCATTTGGAATTGACGGCGGACTGATAATTTTAAACTCCAATAGCCAAACCAATTATGGCTATTCATTCCGTACTTTTATCACGCTCCCTCCGGTCGGCTGCTGCCATGGTTTCGGACCTCCGTTTTTACTGTATTACAGATATAACAATATTCCAGAAATTGAAGATTATCATGAATTTGGAATTCTATGGAAACTACCAATACCACTAAAAAGATTTTCTTTTAAATAACAACATAACGTTATTTTACTTAATCATTTTTATCAGTCCGGGAATGCGCAGGTACAAACAAAGCACTTTTTTAAAAACCGAAAAGTATCTCTTTCAGCATTGTCAACCCGAAGGCTTGTCATCCGCTCATCATTCCTTAACCTCCTCTCCTCTGAGAGCAATCGCCAGAATAATTGTGATAACCCCTATTGATGCGAATACGAGTTTCATTGAAACATCCATGAGAATTCCGACAACAGGATACAAAATCGAAGTCATAATTCTTTCTATCATTGAAACACCGGAAAGCACGGTCGCGCGGTTTGAATTTTCAATATGCTCATTCATCAGCGCTGATAACATGGGCGCGCGGAATAATTTCAAACCGGTGACTGTAAAAATTGCGATCAACGCAGGAACCAATCCCGGAATAAACGCGACCATGACATACATGAATCCGGGAATTATCGACGAGAAAAAAAGAGTTTTATGGGTTCCGATGTATTTCTGCGCGAGCGGAGTCATCAGCAGAAGAATCATTGCAGAACCGTTAAACGCCGCGGCGATAAAACCCATTCCCGAGACCGGAAATTTATTTTCAATAAGCAGAGTCTGGTAAAACCAGAACATGAAAAAAGTCAATGATGAAATAAGCGCGTAATTAAAACTGAAGAGCCTGAGCCTGCTGTGCTTGAAAATGAACAAAAAACCCTGCCCTCCTTTTCTGACGAAGCTCTCATTGCTTGTTTCACAAAAATTTTCTTTCACGAAAATAACAATCAACCCTGATAGAATAATGGCTATTCCGGATATAATAAACACGAATCCAAGAGCTGTTTCATATTTCATGATGCCGCTTCCGGCAATCAATGAACCGGCAGGAAATGAAAACAGCATTCCGGCAGTCGAGAACGCGTCATAGCGCGCCATTGTTTTTGCAGCGTGCTGCTCTTCGCCGGAAGATTTCAAAGTTTCATACAGCAAAGCTCTGTCCGCGCCGCTGAGCATTGTCATGCCGAAGGCGCATATAATTTCAAGTATTACAAGAGAGTAATATGACGTAAAAATTCCGAAAAAGAAAAACGCTCCGCCAAAAAATACGGCTCCCCAGAAAAGAGAAATTTTTCTTCCGAATTTATCCGCAACAACACCTGTCGGTATTTCAAACAGAATCATACTCACGCCAAATACAGTTTCCAGAAGAAACATTTCAGTGTAATTGAGTCCAATTCTGTGCAGGTAGAACGGAACAGCGACAGCTCCGAAAAATAATAAGTTTTTCGAAAAGCTGAATGCGTATAGAAGAATAATATCTTTTCGCTTTTTCATATTTATAGCACATAAAATAATTGATGCAGAATTACATAGTTGAAAAAACAATGTCAAATAATATTTAGTCCGGGAAATACTAAAGATGATTTTTTACGCGAGGCAGCGATTGAGATTTAAATAGAGAACCCTATGATTTTATAATTTTTCAATCACAGAAATAGGAGACTAAAGAAAATTATCCAAATCGATCGTAAACACTGACGCATGCACCGTGTAAAGCAGTATTGAACTGGGAAAAGGATTGATTGAGATGTTTTACATGAAATATTTGCGGGGATAATAATTGACTCGCAGCTGGAAAATTATAAATTTATGAAATCATCAATTAAACATAATTTTTCATCTGTTCGTACATTTGCTTCGCGATCCCGAGGTTGGAGTTTTTTGAAACATTAAGCGCATATTCATCATAGAGCATGTCTTCGAAAATGTCTTCCGCGTTTCCACCATGAAACATGTCGCCCTTATGAATCGTCTTTTTCATTTCATTATACATCTGTTTGACAAAAAGCGATTCCATTTCAATACACACATTCATTAATTTCTTATCAAAAGGTTTTTTTATTTTCGGATCTATTATTTTCACAGACAGCTCTTCACTGAAAGATTTCGCGTCTGAACTCTTCGAAGTAATTTTTCTTACGGTTTCATCTGCCTTTGACTTGGAAAAATCGGCCGCTGATGTGTTTATTGAAGATAATTCCATGTTACCCTACCTTATGATTAATTCAGCGTGAAGAGCTCCCGCTTCCTTCAGTGTTCTTAAAACAGAAATCATATCTGCCGGAGTGAGTCCCAGATAATTCAAAGCTTCGACAAGATCTTTAACTGTCGAGGAATCTTTAAGTTCCAACGCGGTTGCTGGTTTATCTTCACCGTCAACGCGGATAGTCATTCCGCCTTTGGAAACTACGACAGACGAAATTTTCACGTCTCCGCCCATGACAATTGTGCCGTCTTTTTCATTTATTACAACTCTCGCGCGTGTTGACGGCGTAACTTCTATATTTTCAATTTTAGAAATAAACACGCTTGGTTTAACATCCTGCGGAATGATAAAATTGATTTTGCCGTCCTGTGAAATAACGGGATTCAACGATTCATATTCCTCTTTAGCTTTTTCAGCAATCTGATTCGCGACAGCAAAATCCCATTCTTTTAAAACAATCGATATTGAATTGTTCTGAATGTACTGATGAGTAATTTCCTTTTCAACGATACCGCCCTGGCTGATGATTCCCACTGTTTTAACAGGTTTGTCTTTCGTGGTAGCGGCGCTTCCCGGTTTCCCGGTAATTACTGATCCCTGCGCGACAACATAGGTCACATCGTCAGCGCCTTTCAGCGGCGACTGAACAAGTATGCCGCCTTCGATTGACTTCGCGTCACCGATTGATGAAACAGTTACGGTTACCCTGTCCCCGACTCTGACGAACGATGGAAGATTCGCTGTAATCATTACGGCCGCGACATTTTTTGATTTAGACAAATCTTCTTCCTGAAGTCCAAGATTTTTTAAAAGATTTTTCAATGATGACTGAGTTACGGAAAGCTTCGAGTCGCCTGTTCCCTGCAGTCCCACGATAAGTCCGAACCCCATTACCTGATTTTCTTTCATTCCGTCAATGTATGCGATGTCCCGGACTTTCACGCTGACTTCCGCGAATGCTTGCGACGCGCATAACATTAAAATCGCTATGATTAAAAATTTCTTCATGTCACCTGCTCAGCTCATTCAGCATTTTTCTCAAGTAATCGAGTATAATCGCCTGCTTTTCTTCTTCAGTTAAAGAAGAGTCTGCGCCTTTTCCTTCTTCGAGAGCGGCTCTTTCGAGCGGAAGATTAATGCCGCTTTTTGCGCTTTGTATGTTCAGTCTGAAATTAATTACGTTTTCGGATTTTATTTTTCGTCCGTCAAGCATTGCCGGATTAACGACTCCCGTCACAGTAAATCGCGTCAGAACTCCGTTGAAAACATATTCCTTGAAACCATTAATATTATATGTTCCGTTTCCCGCTGTACCTGTTACCGAAGTAGCGACAGTAATTCGCATGTTAGTGCGTCCGTCAAGTTTCAAGTTATCTTTGTTATCAATTGTCTTGGACGCGGACACTTTCGGAAGAAACCCCGTAATGTTTACGTCCGGCTCGGAACTGATAGTTGTATTTGTCTTATTTTCAAGATTAATCGAAAATCTCATCTGCGATATATCTTCAATATCGACGATTACAGTATCGCCGTTGGCGAGATTCTCGCTTGAATACACGTTTCTGTCACGCCAGAGAGTTTCCCCTGAAAGCTGAATGCACGCTGCTGCAATGATCAACATGACGGAAAGTTTTTTCATTTTATAATATAACCTCGACAACTTTTCCTTTTAATAAAATTCCATTAAGAATTTTTTTATTATCGACCTCAACATTTACTTTTTGTCCGATTCGCGCGTTAATAAGAACTTTTCCTATCATTTCTATCGATATGCTTTTACGTTTAATAACTATATCCACAGTATCGCCTCGGTGCACATAAAACTGATCTCTAACATCATTCACTTCCGTGTCAGGAAGAATTCTGACGGCCGAACCGTATATGAAAAATGCTTCATCAGTTGCCGATTTGACAATATCCATTATTTCTTTTTTATCAACAAATCCGTCTTCATAAACCGCTGAAGGAATTTCAATTTCCATGAGCGTTTTATTATCGAATGAGGCTAAATCTTTAAGATAAAGATTCTCTTCTTTCATCCTATGCTGCGAGTAGAGGAATATTTTAAAATCAGCGAAACAAATATCACCCGCAGCAAGAAATAAAATTATCAGCAGCAGCTTTTTCATTATCGTTTCAATCCAATCGCAGTACCAAGCATTGAATCACTCGTCTGTATCGCTTTTGAATTCGTTTCATACGCGCGCTGGGCGACAATCATGTTAACCATTTCCTCGACAACCTTTACATTACTCATTTCCAGAAATCCCTGCACTGTCTGCGCGTTTCCGTTTAGACCGGGTTGTCCGGGAATAGGTTCACCCGAGGCGCCGGTTACTTTAAAAAGATTATCTCCAATCGCATTTAAACCGGCCGGATTCACAAATCTGTTTAATTCAATAAGACCGACTTCCGTCGGATCGTCTTCGCCGAAAATTTTTACAGTAATACGTCCGTCTTTGCTGATCGAAAGCGATTCACTCTGGAAATTTTCCGGAAGCGTAATCGGTGGATCGAGCAAATATCCGTTCGATGTAACAAGCTGACGCTCTGAATCAATCTTGAAAGAACCGTCTCTTGTAAATGCTTCCGTTCCATCAAAAAGAGTCACTTTAAAAAATCCTTCGCCTGTGAGCGCGATGTCTGTTTTGTTTTCAGTAGACTGCAATGAACCCTGCTGGAACATTCTCTGCGTCGCTGAAACTCTTGCGCCGTGACCAACCTGAATTCCTGTCGGAATTTCCGTAATCTCCGTAGCAGGCGTTCCAGCCATCAGCTGAGTCTGATAAATTAGATCCTCGAATTCAGCGCGCATTTTTTTAAATCCCGAAGTATTTACGTTTGAAAGATTATTCGAAATAGTATCTATATTGAACTGCTGAGTATTCATTCCCGAAGCAGCTGTCCACAATGATCGCATCATAAAATTCACCTCTGAGGTTTTTTTGGTTTGTTACCTTAGTTTAATTTCGGCATATTTCGAAAAAAGATTAGTATTTTTCAGGATTATGTCGTGTAGACACGGGGTTATTTACGCTGCTCCCGGATATCAGAACTTGTACCCGCAAGGAAACATTAAAATATACTTTACAGAGCTTTCATTCTGATAAAAAATAATAAAATTTATCACAAAGTAACATCTTTTTGCCTCAGCAGGGTTTAAATATTGAATATTTCGACAACAGGAGAATAAAATGAAAAAATTCATAATTCTAGCATCATCAATACTTCTAGCATCAACAATGATTTTCGCGCAGGAAAATACTGAGAAAGACGAAGAA
>JBFZEW010000047.1:0-3219 GCA_041306665.1 Spirochaetota bacterium
ATTTGAGGGTTTTTTAATGTGAGTATAAACTTCTTCGAAAATATGATTAATTACAGCCTGCGGCATTAAATCAATATGCTCAATAAGTGATTTTTTAAGCCTGCTGTATCCGAATTCATTTGTTGCGCCTTGTATCTGTTCGCTGGCTTCGACAATGCCGTCACTAAAAAAAAGAATGCTGTCGCCTTCGTAGATGATAAATTCGCAAGAAGGAAAGTTTTCGTATTTTGATTCAAGAAGACTGCGGATCTCAGGACCGACAAGATGTCCTTTTACCGGAGCCCATCCTTTTTCGTTAATGTTTAAATCGTAAAGATCCTTGAATTTGCCGTTAAACTTGCGGATTACAAAAGGAAAATGCATTCCTCTGTTGAAAAATGTAAGATGATATTTATCTTCCCTGTTTTCGATAAAAGTGAAAATCATGCTCGCGAAATCATTCGCGCCTGAACTTTCCATTATGTCGGTGAATTTTTTTACAATGTCTGAAATCAATTTTTCTTTTACGGGTTTTACACCATTAAAATTTTCTTTTACATTTATTATTGCCAGGCTTAACGCGCTTCTGAGACGGACAAGAGTTGTATAAGCCGGAAGACCATGACCGCTAATGTCGGCAAATACGAAAAGATACATGCCGCCCGGCAATCCAAAAAGTTCGAAATAATCTCCTGAAAGAACTGATCCATACGCCCGCTGAAAACCAAGTCCAATGTTAAGGTTTTTATTGTAAAAATTGCCGAAAAGATTCCTTATAATAATTTTATCTTTTTCACGTACTTCCTGCGCTTCCATTTCAAGCACTTGATAACGCTTTAGTATTTCATCATAGTCTGAGTTCATTTTTTTCTTTTTAATAATTATAATATGTCACATTGCAATTATTACCCTATTTGTAAACAAATTTATTGAATTTTATTGGAAAGTTTAAACAGATTAATTTCGGTCAAAAGCCGTATGTGAATATGATTGATTAAAATGTCCATTGAAAAAATATTAAGATCGTTCCAGCTGAAAATTTCACTCCCGCTTTTTATCATTATTTCAAGATTTTCATTTTTGAAGATAGATTCAACGTTTATAGTTTTAAAAACCGCTCCATTAAAGATTACAACTGATATTTCAGTTTCAATTGAAGTATTGATTTCATCAAGAAGTTCAGAAATGTAAGATGTATATGTATTCTGAAGTTCAAGAACTTTTCCGGAAGAAGTATTGATTAAATTTTCAAGAGTTTGAAGAATATTATCCATTTGATTTTCCTAATATAAAATATAAGAGATATGTGATTCCAGAACCAGTAATAATGCCCGCGATTACTTCGAAAAAATTATGAACTTTTAAAATGTAACGTGAAGCCGAGATGCAGAAAGCGAAAATAAAAACCACAATCCAAACCGTGATCGAGTTTAAAATAAAAAGAGACGATATGAAAATCGAGAAGCTTAGCGCTGCATGACCGGAAGGTATTCCACCTTTTAATGGATGCTGTTTTCCGAATAATGACTTCATCATTATCACAACAATTAAAACTATAATAATCGCGCCTACGGCAATGTCATCATTAGCGTGTTTTGTTAATATAATTCCATTTTCAGCAAATTCATAAAAATAAGGTTTCAGAATGTAATATGCGACCGTAAGAGCCATGACTGCCGCTACGAAAACCGCGCCTGCGGCAATGTCTTTTGCGATTCTCGCTTTCTCGCTGTATTCCGGTGAAACTATATCAACAACAGTTTCTATGGCCGAATTAAGCATTTCAGAAACCATAACGATTGATGCCATAATTGTCAGAATTATAAAATCATTCATTTCGATACCAAGAAGAAAGCAAAAAAGAAGAAGAAATGCTGCTGAAAAAAGATGAAGTCTAACATGCTTTTGAGTCTTCGCGGCCTGGAGAATGCCTTCAATCGCGTAATTAATTGATTCATAATATTTTAGGAAATATTTATATAGCCATGTCAAATGTTTCATAAAAACCTCAAAATTAAAAATAAGGAAACTTCTAAAAACTTATGTTTTTATGTTCCCGTGCCGGCACAAGTGCTGATTTAACCAGTATTTACGATTTTTTAAAAAAAATATGAACACTGTTTTTGGAAGTGTCCGTAAATTTATTCATTATTTCAAAATGAGATATTTTGATTTATTAAGCAATTAAAAAAAATATTTATATTACTATTTTTCGGTATATTATGAAATTTGGACAAATTATTTGATTATTATCGGAAAAACAAGGAAGACGGTTATGTCCGCCTTCCTTGGGATTGGTTTTTATAGACGGTTTTCAGCAGCAGCTTAGACCTTTTGTTTCAAGATCCATCATTTTATTAACTCTTTTCTGATGACGGTCTCCTTCGAATTTTGTTTCAATGAACTTGTCTATCATCGCTGTTACGGGTTCAGGATAATTTATTCTTCCGCCGAACGCGATAAACTGCACGTCATTGTGCGCCTTTGCCATTTCCGCCGCGAAAATATTCTGCGGCAGCGCGCATCTGATTCCCTTGACTTTATTTGCTGAAATTGAAATTCCAATACCAGTACCGCAGAATAAAATTCCGAAATCATATCCGCCCTTTTTAAATTCAGAGCATGCTTTTTCTGCAATATCAGGATAATCTACTGAATAGTTATTGTTAACACCCAGATTTTTTACAGATTATCACTTAGTTTACAGATGTTTAATTATCTGTGATTTGAGTGCATCTGCCACATGATCTCCAGCAACGATAATATTCATTTAATTCTCCTGTTATTAAATCAGTAAATTCCGATTATATTTCCTACAATGATGAACACGAATGCGATGACTAATGATGCGAATAACGTTAAAGCAAGACCGGCTTTTGCCATATCTTTGATTGAAAAATAACCCGCGGTATACGGAATTACATTAGTCGGAGTCGTAGTGACAAGAATAAACGCGAGCGAGGATGTTAATCCGGCTGCAAGAGTAATTCCCATTACATCCATGTTCAGAGACTGGCCAAGCGCGATAATCAGCGGTATGATGATTGTTGCCGTAACCGTATTGCTTGAAAAGACGACTTTTAACAAACACACTCCAAGTGTAATAGCGAACAGCTGAAAAAATACAGGTATGCCGCCTATTTTGCCTAACATTAAAAATGCAAGCCATGGAGCAGCCCCTGATTTATATAAATACATTCCAAGTGAAATACCTGACACTATTAATAAAATTCCTGCCCA
>JBFZEW010000048.1:0-4916 GCA_041306665.1 Spirochaetota bacterium
TTATAAATCGAAGTATATTGATGTTCAGGAAAAGATGAAAAAAGTTGTAGAATTGTTTCAAAATTTATGTTAAAATAAACCTTTATTAACAGAACCTGAAGCATCCTCTGAAATTCAGTTAATGCTTGAAGAGTGCTTAAAAGAATTAAATTCTTTTCAAAAAACTGCTGAGTGTCTTTAACAAAACAATGGAGAGCTTGAAGATGCTGATTTGGTGGTTGCGCTTGGAATAATCGCGAAAACAGCATACATACAGGAAAATTTTCTTAATGGTCTGATTGCATACTGCGAGCATTTAAATCTGGAATCTGACGCAGATCACTGGAGACAGAAGCTTCCTGTCGCGGGAAATGATACAGACAGAGCGGGGTATTATCTTACGCGATTTGAAAGCGGGTTGGATGACCGCCTGCGGCATGACATTGAATCAGCATTCAAAGGATATTCGCAAGTTTTTAGAACATATCTAAATGAGATCACTCAATGGCTGAAGGAATATCATGATGATATGAAATCATGAAAAAATAAAAACCGGTTTTTACCGGTCTTTATTTTTTAGATTTAATTAAATCTTTTTCTATTGCATTTTTCTGTTTAGAATTAAGTTCGGGCAATCTGATGTTAAGTGAATCAAGAGAGTTTGCTGTGTTTTGATATTTTTCAGTTTTTTTAAGACGCTTAAGTCTTTTGTTGCTTCTGCGTTTGTCCCATCTGTTGATTTTTCTTTGTTCCATTTGTTATTCCGCCTAACATTAAATTTTGGCGTAACACAACTTCTATTACACCGTATACAAATATAATACATTAAAAAAAATGCAATAATTTTAATTTTTTTTATTACGCGATAATCACCGATGTTGCGGAAGCTGACGGCGTCATAAACTTTTGCAGCATGAGAAAACATTAGGGAAAGAATAAACCGGCTGATTTAATTTTAAATTACCAGTTTTTCTTTTCCGGTCATAATTGATTCGAGAAAAAATACCGCAGGCTTATCGCCTGGACAATTTTTTATTATTTTATTGAAAATAGTTTTTGATTCTTCATAATTCTGCGTGTAATATAACTGAACGCCTTTTTCGAATTCCTCTTTAGTGTTTTGTTTTTTTCTGGCAAGAGTCGAATGATCGCTGCTGAATACTTCGAAAATTTCTATTGGTTTGCTCTTTCCTTTTACGAGAACATTGCCGAGACATCTCGTTAAAATATCCTTCTCGTTTTTAATTTCATCATAGATGAAACTGCTTATCAGAAGATTTGTTCCATATATTTTATTTAATGATTCAAGCCGTGACGCGACGTTAACCGTATCGGAAATTACGGTTCCTTCCATGCGCGCGTCTTCGCCCAATATCCCTAAAATAACTTTCCCGCCGTGAAGACCGATACCGATTTCTATCGGTTCATATGCAGACTTCGCACGATGCTGGTTATACGTATTTATTTCTTTGAACATTTCAATTGCAGCGCGTATTGCATGTTTCGTATCGGGAAACAATGCCATAATCGCGTCTCCGATAAATTTGTCAATGAAACCGCTGTTATTGCGGATTACCGGACTGATTCTTTTTAAATACGAATTCAGAAAATTGAAGTTTTCCTGCGGCGACATGCTTTCCGAAATCGTTGTAAAAGAACGTATGTCTGAAAAAAGAACAGTCATTTCTATCTGCACCTGGTTTCCAAGTTCAATCTCGGTAATATTTTGTTTGTCAAGATATTTTAAAAATTCCATGGGAACAAAACGCGAATATGAATTGCTTAGATTAGTGATATGCGTAAGCTGGCTTCTGATTGAACTGCTCATTGAGTTAAATCCTTTGCCTAATTCGCCAATCTCATCTTTTGAACGGATGTCAACCTGAATGTCATAATCACCGCTGGAAATTTTCTTTACTGCCGCGCTTAATTTCCTTACGGATAGAAGTATAATAAACGCGGTAATACCTGTCAGTATCAGAAAAATGAATGCTGATAGAAGTATTCTTCCGATTATTTGATTAATGTAAATGTTGTGCAACCGGTCGAAATCATCTTTACTGTAGCCCGCATGAAGAATTCCGGCAATATTTCCGTTATTGTCCTTTATTGAAATGCACGCTCCGAAAAAAGCTCCCTCAGAGTCCGTATTTTCAAATAGATGAACTTTTGAATCTTTTACCGCGTCGGCGAAAGCCGGAGGATCAAATGTGTAAGGGAAGAGCACTCCGTTAGTCGCATTGTTATCAGCGATAATGTAATATATTCCGTCATATTCACGCAGAATATTAATAAATATTCGCTGGTTCCATTCATCGGCTCCCTCATTTAAAATTTTATTTAAATTTCCCTGAATTAGGTTATAATCATCATTCAGAAATTGCGAAGGCATCTGTATTCTTTTCAAGACTTCGGAGTCAATCATCAGCGAGGCGGCATATGCTGTTGCAGCTAATCTGTTCTGAAATTCGGTTATATACTGCTTGTACATGCTTTCAAATGTCATTATGGAAATAATAGCGATCATGGTGGTGGCAATAGGTATGAATGTAAAAATTAATTTAAACAGAAGAGTAATCTGCCGTTTTAAAATGTAATTATAAACGTAAAAAAGCAGTCCGATTACTAAAGTGATTTCAATAAAAAATAAAATCCATTGAACTAAAATCAGAAGTGAATTTTTTAATGGAATCTTAATTTCATTTAATAATATACCGGATTTTCCGGTTTTATCGAATGTGATTATGCTGTTGCTGATCTGCTCAATTACAGCACTTACTCCCGCTGAGTTAACGCGTATGTCTTTAAATAGAAATTTGTCCGAATTTGCTTTCAGTGTCCGGATATCTGATGCTTGAATAAGATAATTAAGTTCGCCGTTTGCATATTTATATACGCATTTATTAAACAGATCAGAAAAAATAAGATTATTGTCTGAGTCAAGCGCGAGTCTGTCGATTAGTACAGGAAGTTTTACGCCGGGAGCAGCTTTTAATTCCACAGGTTTGAGACTGTTGTCGGTATCAATTTTGAAGATTGTACTTCCATCAAAACTTCCCGCATATAAATTCTCTTTTGTGTTTCCGGCAATCATATAAATATGGTCTTTTCCGGAAGGTAATGTTAAAACATTATCGCTTGTTTTCCCGTCAACAGGCATTTTATACAGGGTAATTTTATCAGTCAGTCGAATGTCATAATACAGAAAATCATCAATTACCT
Organism: Spirochaetota bacterium; assembly: GCA_041306665.1. Taxonomy (GTDB): domain Bacteria; phylum Spirochaetota; class UBA4802; order UBA4802; family JAFGJZ01; genus JAFGJZ01. The sequence goes on from JBFZEW010000048.1 coordinate 3,202, forward strand.
GAAGATTCAATATACGGTTATCCCAGACTACCTTATCGTCTTCGTGGTTAATTGAGAGTATTGTTTCGATTTTTTGTCCGTTAGCTGAAATTTTAATGATTTCTTCATTAAATATAATTCCTGAATCAAGATGATAATGATTTCTTGAGGCAAAAAGCGTGCCGTCCGGTGCCGCGGCGATGGAGATAAAATAAGACTGTGATTTTTCTTTTTTATCAAGAGTGTTTTGGATTCTATAAATCATCTCACCGCTGTTGGTGCTCTTAACGATTCTTTCCAGAGATTTATCGATGAAGTATATGTTGCTGTCGGAATCAAGACTTATGTATGCGGGATTTTCCAGATATAAAATATTGTTGAAGGGATTTGTTTTAAAAAAAAGACTATGGTTAAATAGAAATATTCCAACTAAAATTATGAATATTGCTAAACTTGATGTAATTATTATTTTCTTTATCATTTCTTTATTCCTGATTTATTGGATTTTATAATAAATCAATTTAATTCAAAGATCAAGTTATTTTTTGATGAATCAGCATGGCTATAAATCTCAAATTTAACTTTTATCTGAATATTCTTTGCGTGAACCTGTCGTTTGTATTTTGTTTCTTAAAAAAAGCAAAAATGTAAATGAAATGTTCGGGAAATGCGATAAAGTAATAGTTTTTTTGAAATTTATAGTTATTTTTAGAAAAAAGCTTGAAATAGTAAAGAAGTTAATATGTCTGAAATATATTAAATAATGGGGATTGAAAATGAAATTTAAATATGTATTTTTATATTTTATAGTACTGGCAATTACAATGATTTCTTTATCCTGTAAGTTGAATAAAAAAGTTGAAATGCAGTCTTATTTTATTTGGGTTGTAGGTGATGTAAAAATTGTCAGTAATGGCGTTGAAAAATCCGCCGAGTTGAATGGTATCATAAAAGCGGCAGATGTCATAATAACAGGTGAAAAATCATATGCGGCGGTACAAGTGAGTGAAAACTCTCTTGTCAAACTTTCCGAAAATTCGGAAATCAGCTTTGATGCAATATTCAATCCGGGTGAAAAATTACTTCTGCTAAAAAAAGGAGAAATCACTGCGAAAGTCGATAAACTATTAAAGGATGATACATTCGAAATACATACACCGACTGCTCTGGCCGCGGTCAGAGGAACTACATACAGTGTGCGTTATGATGAAACTGGAGACAATATAATAATGGTCGCTGTTTCTGACGGCAAAGTTGAAGTAACGGAAAAGGATAGTAATAAAAAGGAAACCGCGAATGCCAATCAGACAGTTGTAGTAAAGTCAAAAGAAAAAAAAGTTGAACTGCGCGACATTTCTGAAGACGAAAAGCTGATAAATAATTCAATTAATCTCATTCCGGCTTCTTCGAAAAAGAATGTAAATAGCGATCAACTGAAAGATGAAAATTTTAAAATAATGAACAAAGTTCAGGACATTCGTGAACAGAAATCTAATTCCGGAGAAGAGAAACTCCCGCAAAATCTTTTTGAGATAAAAGAAAAATACGGAAGAGTTGATCAGATTGATTTATATAACGGCAAAGTAATTAAAGGTGTAATTCTAAAACGCGGCAGCCGATTCATGATATTGATTCCGGGAAAATATATTTATGTAGACCGGAAAGACGTACAATCTACCAGAAAAATAATGTAGTTACCAAAACTATTGTAATGCGAAACCCCGGCATATGCCGGG
>JBFZEW010000049.1:0-5129 GCA_041306665.1 Spirochaetota bacterium
CTCGACAGAGAGTTGAACGCGACACCCAGATAAGTAATATCATCACTCGGAGCGTCTTTCAGCTGGATTAAATCAAGCCGCTGACTTTTAACCATATCCATGATCGAAGTTGTAATAACAGTAATAAAGCGAAGAATATGAGCGATAATAAAAATTCCTACTATTGTACATATTACGCTGATTAGAATAATTATCCCGCTGATTTTATAGAAAATATCATTTGAAGGTTTGGAAAATTCAGTGTACTCTTCCGCGCGCACATAGTAATTATTCCATTTGGTATTATACTTATAAACACCAAAATATTCATTGCCCGCTATCTTAAAAGTTATGAAGCCTTCATCGATAAGTTTACCTCTGTCTTCATTCATTTTAGCGATAATTTCAGCATCAAAAACTTTTGGATTGACAGTCTTTTTGGAACTGAAAATATCAATGTTTCCGTTTAGTCCGACAACAGCGAAAACCGCATAATCATTCTGCATTTCATACTGCGCTTTAAGTCCAATACTTGTGTTAGCGTACTGAAGATCGTTTTTGTATTTATATAATTCGTATTGAGTGTTTCCGAATGAAAATACATCTTTCAAATCTTTTGCGAGAAGATCTTTCATCAATTTAATCTGATGCGATCTATTGTACATTAAATTAATGTAGTTTGAAGTAAAATTTGAAATCAGCAGGAACAACGCGAAAATAATCACAATCTTTAATCTTACCGGGACTATTCTTGTGTTATTAACTTTCCTGAAAAAAAATCCTTTTGAGTGTTTGCTCATAGTTAACCATCCATGCTATACCATAATAGTTTATTTCATTTAAAAATAATTTTCAATAAAAAAATCAGCAAAAAATAAATTTTAAATGTCCCTTGTATTTAGTGAGCGTAAATGTCTTTTATTGGGCAAAAAAATTTATACTTATTGACAATCTTTCTCGCGGATTTATTTGTTTCTAATGAAAATACAAACATTTATAAATGGCCCCTTTTCCGTTAATACTTTCCTGTTAGAAAGCGGAAACTCGGCTGTAGTCATCGATCCGGGACATGAACTGACAGAATTATTAAAACATCTCAGTTTAAAAAATCTGACCGTTTCGCACATACTTATTACTCATGGTCACATTGATCATGTCGCGGGAATTTCCATAATAAAACAGCTTTTCCCAAACGCGATTTCAATGATGAACCTGCGCGACAATGAACTTGTGAAACATATAAAAATTCAAACAAGAATGTTAGGTCTGCCGGAATCCGGCCAAATTACAATCGATCAAAACCTTCCTGACAGCGGATTTATCGAAGCCGGAGAATTTAACTTTGAACTTTTCCTTGTTCCAGGGCATAGTAAAGGCTCAATCTGTTTTAAAACGGAAAATAATCTTTTTACGGGAGATACTTTATTCGCGGGAGCAGTTGGAAGATCTGATCTTTTCGGCGGCAGTCATTCCGAGCTTATAAGAAACATTAAAGATAAACTTTTTACACTCGCCGATGACACAATCATTTATCCGGGACATGGAGATTTTTCTACAATTATAGAAGAAAAACTTAATAATCCATTTTTTTAATTCAATAATTCATTTCAAAAAAAAAGGGGCTTTCGCCCCTTAATTTTTCAAGTACCAGTCTTAATGTAATTAAATTACTTCTTTTTAACTGCTTTTTTAGCTGCTGGTTTCTTTGCAGCTGGTTTTTTAGCCGCAGGTTTTTTTGCAGCTGCTTTTTTAGCTGCTGGTTTCTTTGCAGCTGCTTTTTTAGCCGCAGGTTTCTTTGCAGCTGCTTTTTTAGCCGCAGGTTTCTTTGCAGCTGGTTTTGCTGCAGAAGATGACTGTTTAACAGGCTCTTTCTTTTCAGCAACTGGTGCAGATGCAGGTGTTGCTGCAGCTGTTTTTACTTTACCGATCATGGTTGTTAACCATTTTGATACAGTGTTTAGCGGTGTTTCTTTCATTTTTCCTTCCTCATTCATTGTTTCATGAAATAATCCTTCAAAAATTTCAATCTGCTTTTCTACCGAAGATGATCTTTCGTAAATAAGCTGAGATCCTTTTACGTCACACATTTTATCCTGTCCGCCGTGAATCAAAAGAAGCGGCAGCTTTAATTCTTCAGCTCGGCTGATGCATTCCTCGCCGTTTTTAAGAAATTCTGCTGAAAAACTCAAGGTAATTCTGTCATGATTAAGTTTATCCGCAAGATAATCTTCAACAACTTTTTTATCATGGGACAAATCACTCGCGTTTAGCGCGTTTGAAATCTGGAGACCAGGTAATACTTTAGCCATAGCTTTGACAATCGAAATAAAATAATCAGGTTTATTTACTATCGGTTTTACTCCAGCGCCTGATAAAATCAGACCGGAAAGATCATCCTGGTATGTGAGCGCATATCGGCATGCAACAGCGCCTCCCATGCTGTGTCCTAATAAAAACAAAGGCGTTCCTTTATTTTCATTTTTTACTATATTTATAAGGAGCTTTAAATCATGAATATAGTCCATGAAAAAATCAACATGTCCTTTTTTTCCACCCGATTTTCCATGCCCTCTGTGATCAGGCGCATAAAAAGAAACACTTTTCCCTTCCATTTTATTAATAAGGTTCAGATATCTGCCTGAATGCTCGCCAAGACCATGAGAAATTACGACAACTGCTTTAGGTTTAAGAGTTGTCCAACCCTGATAATAAAGGCGGGTGTCATTTTTACCCTGAAATTCACCTTCAATATGTTTATATCCGGTCATCATTTCCTCCATAAATTTTACTATGTTTTATACTAACAAATTTTTAGCGCAAGAATTTTTTTTATTTTTATAAATATTATTACATCCGATACTATATTATCTGACAAATTATGGAAAATATCAATCTAAAAAAAATATTTTTTTTATTATGCTGTATCAGCGGTACTTTATTGTTCGGAACTTTCGGAATATATTTTACTGAAGAATACAGCATTTTTGACGCGTTTTATCTTACGATGATTACTGTCAGCACTGTCGGCTTTGGCGAAATTCATCCTTTATCAACAAACGGCAGAATAATAATTATCATTGTAATCTCATCTGGAATTTCAATTGTCGCCTATTCTGCGGGTTCTTTGCTTAAAATAATAATCGAAGGGGAATTATCCAAATCTCTGGGGAGAAAAAGATTGAGTAAGTATATATCATCATTAAGAAATCATTATATTATATGCGGTTACGGAAGAATCGGCAGTTTAATCGCCAAAGAACTGCAGGCAAATAAACTTGATTTTATAGTAATTGAAAATAATCTTCAAGATATTGAACTGCTTGAACACGATAAAATGCTGTATATTGCCGCCGACGCGACAAATGAAGAAAGTCTCCTTGAAGCAGGAATTATGAACGCGAAAGCTCTTGTTCCTTGCGTGAAATCTGATTCTGATAATGTCTTCATCACGCTTACGGCGCGCAGTCTTAACCCTTCTTTATATATACTCTCCCGTGCATCTGAAGAACAGAATGAGAAAAAACTTCTCCGCGCGGGCGCCAATAAAGTCGTGCTTCCATATTTTATCGGCGGTAGAAGAATGGCTCACGCGCTTCTTCGCCCGACTGTTGTTGATTTTATCGACAGCACAATGATTGATTCCAAGTATGGACTTTCAATGGAAGAACTTATTATTCATAAAGAATCCGAATATACCGGAAAAAATCTCATTGAAAGCAATTTACGTAAAAATTTCGGAGTAATTATTGTTGCAATTAAAAAAAACAATGCGGGCATGATTTTTAATCCGGGACCTACGGAAATTATCGAAGAAAACGATACCCTTGTAATTTTAGGAAAAAAGGAAACGCTTCTGCAGCTAAAAACAAAAATTTAATTAGATTTCAATTTTTTACTGTATACGCGTGACATTTCTTTAAGAAGAACGTCAATTTGAAACGGTTTAGGAAGATATAAATCAATAATGTTGCTGTATGCATTAATATCATTAAGAATCCAGCCGGAAAGAAGAACATTCAGAATTTTTGCGTTTGATTCACGAACCTTAGTCAGAACCTCAAAACCTGAAATACCTACAAGACCGTAATCGGAAACTACTATGTCAAAATGATTATTTTTAAAAAGTTCAAGCCCTTTCTGCCCGTCTTCACAGACGACGACTCTGTTTCCCATTGTATCGAAAAGCTCAAAAAGTATCTCTTTTAACGCCGATTCATCTTCAATTACGAGAATGTCCAGATCCCTGATTAATATTGAATCAGTTGGATCTTCCGCCGCGGTATTTTCAATTATCATTTTTGACGGCAGAACTGCTTTGATAATAATTGTTTCTGATGATTCTTCTTCATAAATTCGGACATTTACTTTTTCAGCGATTCTGCGAAGTTCAATATCTGACATGAAAGTATCATTTAAATCAGCGGCTTCTTCGTCCAAAAACTGTTTTTTTACTGAAACTGAAAAAACGAGACCGTTTGAATCTTTTAATTCAATGTTTATCACGCCTTCGTTTTTGATACTTGAGGCTATTTTAAAGATCATTGAAACAAAAATTTCTTTTAAAACTTTTATATTGCAATTAAGGAGTTTTTTCACATAATATTGCTTTTCAATTTTTACATTTCTTTTTTTCTGTTTTTGCTCAACCTTAAAATGAATTTTCGAAAATTCAATCGCGTCTTCAATAATTGAAACAATATCGGCTTCAGCGGATTGATCTGATTCGATATTTTTTGAAATAAAATCCTGAATTCTGCGTATTTGATTCGCACCTTCTTCAGCAGAATCAAATATCACTTTTAGGCCTTCGTAGAAAACGGGTTTTTCGTTAAGCTGCATCAGCATCTGAGCTCGAGATGAAATAACGTTGATTACATTATTAAACGAATGAAGAAGACCTTCAGTCATGTCTCCGACTATTTGATTTTTATTCAAACTGCCTAATTTTTTCTCGAATTTTTTTATTTTTGTCACGTCTTCTAAAAGTATTTCAGCGAGACTGATTTTCTTGTTTTTCTTTAAAGGGTATATGACTGCGTTCGCGGCTTTTTCCTCGCCGTTTTTAGTAGTGATGTGAAGATCATTAATCCGTTTAAAGTTTTGACTGCCGTCTATTACCTCATGAATAGCGGTCGCGATTCTTTCTCGGT
>JBFZEW010000050.1:0-8324 GCA_041306665.1 Spirochaetota bacterium
TTCGACAAAGTAAGTTAAGATTATGTAATTTAATGGATGACTTTTAGTTTAACATTATAATAATGTCGTAAATAATAAATAAAAATATGGGATTTTTCTTCAGGTTTGAAATTATAATTTCTTGTAAAATTGACAATAACGATTATAATAAAACATAATGATTATATTGTATCTGGATATTACAATTTTTATAAAAAAATAAGTCATAATTTGTATCTTTAAGAGGATAAAAGTTTGTATCTATCACTAAAAAGTTTTTGAAATTTGGTTAATTACAATTTAGATTTTCCTGTAAAAAAATAAATTAGATTCGAGAAAATTAAAATGAGCGAACAATTTGAAGAAATAGCTATTATAGGTATGTCTGGAGCTTTTTCCGGAGTAAAAAACATTAAAGAATTTTGGAATGCAATAAAAAGCAATAAAGATTGTGTTTCAACATTATCTCGTGAAGAACTTTTGGCTGGAGGCGTCACTTCCGAAGATATAGATAATCCTTCCTATATTCCCCGAGGCGGATTTGTAAACGAAGCTGAATTATTTGATAATGATTTTTTTAATATGACACAAGCTGAGGCACTGGTTACAGATCCTCAGCATAGATTATTTTTAACTCACAGTTTTCTTGCTCTTGAAAATTCGGGATATACGCTTGAAAATTTAAATTTTCCGGTAGGAGTCTTTGGCGGCGAATGTATAACTCGATACTGGTTTTTTCTTAAATCTCAGTTTGATTCAACGGGACTTGAAGATTTTAGACAATTTGTAGGAAATGAAAAAGATTTTCTCACAACTAGAGTATCATATAAATTAAATTTAACGGGACCAAGTATAAACGTCCAGACTGCGTGTTCAACTGGATTGACAGCGGTTCATCAGGCTTGTCAGAGTTTGTTGACATATTCGTGTGATTTAGCTTTAGCCGGCGGAGTAACAGTAACTGCGCCGCGAAAAAAAGGATACATGTATTATGATTCTATGATTTTTTCAAAAACAGGGAAATGTTCTCCCTTTGATGAAAAAGCGGACGGTACTTTATTTGGAGAAGGGGTTGGAGTTGTCTGCCTTAAAAGACTGTCGGAAGCGGTTGAAGCCGGGGATTTTATTTATGCTGTTATTAAAGCAGTTGCTATTAACAATGATGGTTCTGAGAAAGTTGGATTCGCAGCTCCAGGAGTAAACGGACAAACTGAAGTAATTGCCATGGCACAAGAGATGGCAAATGTTCATCCGGATGATATTGGTTTTGTTGAAACACATGGAACCGGTACTCAGATGGGTGATCCGATAGAAGTATTTTCTTTAACAAAGGCATTTAGAAAAAAAACAAAAAATAAAAATTATTGTTATCTGGGATCTGTTAAGGCTAATATTGGTCATGTTGATGCTGCAGCTGGTATTGCGTCGCTTATCAAAGCAGCGCTTGTTGTAAATACCGGAATAATTCCTCCGTTGCTGAATTATGAAAAACCAAATACGAAATTAGACATTGAAAATTCTCCTTTTCTGATAAATAAAGATATTGTTAATTGGCCTTTAAAAAACGGCAGAAGAATTGCCGCGGTAAGTTCACTTGGAATCGGAGGAACAAATGTTCATGCAATTATAGAAAGTCCTCCAGCGATAAATAAGAAAACAATGTCTTCTGGAAAAAGCGATTCATTGTTTAGATTGTCAGCAAAATCTTTAAAATCACTCAATGCAATTCGTTTAGATTTAGCTTCTTTTCTGCAAGAAAATTTAGACTTAGATAAAGATGATGTTATTGCGAGAATAATGAAGCCTGAGCATAATTTTCCATTTAGGTGGGGAACTGTGGTATCGGATAGAGATAAGTTAATTGAAGATTTGAAGCAGCCTGTAACGGATTTGCTGCCGGCGGAAAAATTGAAAATCATTTTTGTTTTTTCCGGGCAGGGATCTCAATTTTCCGCGATGGCAAAAAAATATTACGGCATTCTTCCAGTTTTCTCGGACTGGATAGATAAAGGTATTTTTCTCGCGGAAAAGTTAGGGCATAAAAATTTCAAATCATTTCTTCTTGAAGAAGGACATGATGCTGAAATTTCAGAAACGGAAATTACTCAGCCGCTGTTATTTATTATTGAATATGCTTTGAGTCAGGAACTTGAAAGCCGCGGTATAATGCCGAAGGCTGTTGCCGGCCACAGTATTGGCGAATATATTGCAGCCGTTGTTGCGGGTGTACTGAGTTTTGAAGATGGCTTTAAACTTGTCTGCAGACGCGGATACTGGATGCAGCACGCACCGCGAGGAGCAATGATTGCATTGTCTCTTTCCCGCGAAGAAGTGCAACCGTATTTAAAAAATGACATTTCCATCTCCCTTAATAATACTGAAAACCAAATTGTACTTTCAGGGAAAATTGAAGATATTGACAATCTCGAGAAAAAGTTAACTGTTGATGCGATAAAATATAAACGTCTGAAAACAAGTCATGCTTTTCATTCTTCGCAAATGGATGCCATACTTGATGATTTTGAAAAAGAACTCCAAGGAATTAATTTTCATAAACCAACTATTCCATTTCTTTCAAATCTTGACGGTAAATGGGTTGATGATTCTTTGGATTGGAAGAATTACTGGAAAAATCAATTACGGCTGCCTGTCCGCTTTGATCTGTGCATAAAAACTCTGCAATTATCTGTGAATTCAGTTGTGATGGAAGTCGGTCCGGGAAAAGTGTTATCCAACTTTATTCGTTCCAGTGCTGACAATAAACTGGAAGTGTTAACAATGCTTCCTAGCATAGAAGCTGATTCGGCTTATTTCAATTTAAATCTCGTTCATGCATGGGAAAGAGGAATTTCTGTAAAATTTAATGAAAATAAAAATATTTCATCTTCGCTGATTTTTTCTCCTGGTTATGCATTTGAAAAAAATAGATTTTGGCCGGAATTATCAGCCGTTGTAACAAAACTACCGTCGCTTTCTGCAGAAATGTCTGAAAACGAAAATCAGAAAACTGAAGAAAAATCTATTGAAGAGCATGTTTTTAAATTATGGAAAACAGTTCTGGGTTGTCAGTCAGTTGAGTTAAATGCTGATTTTTTCAAATCGGGGGGAGATTCATTATCTTCTGTTCAACTTGTGCAGTCTGTTAAGTCATTTTTTAAAATTGATTATTCAGTAGCTGCTTTTTTAAAAGATTCAACCGCGCAAGGTATTATTCTTCATGTTAAACAAAATGTGAAAACAGAAATATCAGAAAAAAAATCGGATCAAATACATACAGTAATACCAAAATGCAATCTTCTTTCAGTAAGGCTTTCATCGCAGCAGGAAAGATTATGGTTTTTTCATCAGCTTGATCCTGATAAACCGTTCTTTAATCTCGTTCACGTCCTGCGACTAGAAGGAAAGTATGACTTGGATAACATTAAAGCATCTCTAAAAATATTTTTTGAAAGGCATGATCTATTCAAAGCTTATATTAATGCAGTAGAAGAAAATGCGAAACTGGAATTTGTAAAAGAGACTTTAATCCCGGTAAATGTTATGGAATTTTCGTCTGAGGATTCAGAAAAAAGATATGAAGAATTCATAATAGCAGAAAACAGAAAAACAATAGATCTGACAAAATATTCTTCAATAAGGGTCGTGATTTGCTGTATGAATTCTGAATTATGCCGAGTATGTCTTTTCATTCCGCATATATATACAGACGGCTGGTCATCAGAAATTTTTTTAAATGAGTTTAAAGAAATATATGTTTCAGGCCATGAGAAACTGCCTTTCGTATTGACGCAATATTCCGATTATGCCAGCTGGGAGAATCTTCAGAAAAAAGATTACATTCCATCAATAGAGTTAAATAATTTTTGGAAAGAGTATTTAAAAAACATTCCAGAAGTACATCAAATACCTTTGGATTTTATGCGACCAAAAGAGATAAGCGGAAAAGGAAATCTTATTTCTTTTAAATTTAATGAAGATATATCAAATAAAATCAAAATGGTTTGTGAAGCAAACTCAATAACTCCGAATATATTTTTTCTTTCAGCATTAGTTTTATTATTATGGAAATATTCATTGCAGGAAACAATTGTAATAGGTTGTCCATATGCAAACCGTGAATTGAATGAATTAAATAATACTTTCGGATATTTCATTAAAACGATTCCTTTGCGGTTTGATATTAATTCAGACATTGAAATATATGATTGGTTTAATTATGTTAAAACGCAATTTTTATCTGCATGGACAATGTCTGAAATAGGATTCGATGAATTAGTAGAACTTATAAATGTTCCTCGTGAGATGAATGTAAATCCTATTTATCAGATTTTATTCGCTTTTCAGAGCTACAGCAGAATAAGTACGGAAGATGGCCCATTGAAAATTCAGCAGGAGTTCTGCGACAGAGGAGTTTCTGAAAACGATATCGCTGTATATATGTGGGAAAAAAATAATTTTGCAGGTGTCTTAGAATATTCATCAGATTTATTTTTAAAAAACAGCATGGAACTAATGGTTTGTAATTTTCATAATATTATAAATGCCATGGTGAATAAAAAAGAATTAGTAATTAAAAAAATTGAATTACTAAATGAAAACGATGCTGTGATAATTAATAGTATTAATGCAACATCTAAGCCTGAATATTTAAAAGAAACTTTTCCTGATTTATTTAAAAAAGCATGTCGATTATACGGAAAGAACATAGCTGTTCAATATGATACTAAAACATTATCTTATAAAGAACTTGATAAATATACTGATTTGTTAGCCACAGAGTTAATTCTAAATGGAGTTAAGCCGCAAAGTTTTATCGGGGTTTATATCAATCGCAATGAATTAATGCTAATTAGCATAATTGGTATTCTGAAGGCAGGATGTACTTATGTTCCATTAGATCCGCATTTTCCAAATGATCGGTTAAGATCGATTATAACTGAATCAGAAATCAATATTATTGTTACAGAACGAAATCTCGAATATTCAGAATTGCTGAAAAATGCCGGTTTTTCATTGTATTGTACGGATAAAATTATAATAAAACATTTAAAATCAAAAATAATTTTACCGCAGATTTCTTTAGATTATAATGCATATATGCTGTTTACATCAGGCTCGACGGGAAAACCAAAAGGAGTTCCGATTTCTCATGGAGCAATGATAAATTTCCTTTTAACAATGAAAGATAAACCTGGACTTGAAGAAAAAGATAAGATGCTCGCTTTGACGACTATGTCTTTTGATATTTCAGTTTTAGAAATGTTTTTACCTCTTATTACGGGAGCTTCTTTAGCTATAATTGATGATGAAACGGCTGTTGATGGCACTAAACTTACTGAGTTTATTGATAGAGAAAAAATTACTTTTGTACAGGCTACTCCTTCAAGGTGGTCATTGATTTTTGAATCAGGATGGAAGGGTAATCCTATTGTTAAAATACTAACTGGCGGTGAATCATTAAGTAAAAATCTCGCGTCAAAGATGCTGTCTTGCGGAGGAGAGGTTTGGAATGGGTATGGTCCAACTGAAACTACCGTATATTCATCTATATATCGTGTTTTAAATTCCGACATTGATCCATATATCGGAAAACCTGTAGCAAATACCAGATTTTATGTTCTTGATAAAGAAGATAAAATTTTACCTGCCGGAATTCCTGGAGAATTAGCAATCGCCGGATCAGGACTGACATCAGGATATTTCAAGCGTTCTGAATTAAATAAAGAACGTTTTCTGGAATTGCCGTCATTATCTGGAAAAGGAATAGAAAGAGTGTACCGGAGTGGAGATATTGTACAATTATGTTCGGATGGAAATTACAAATGTTTAGGCAGAACTGATTTTCAGGTAAAGATACGCGGTTTCCGCATTGAATTAGGTGAAGTTGAAAATGTTTTATTAAAATATCCTGGAATAATTGATGCCGCATGTACAGTGCTAACAAGATCTGAAATTGATAAAAGATTATTAGCATATTACCGTTCCGACAATGACCCTGATGATGAAGATATTAAAAATCATTTACGCAAAAATCTTCCTGATTACATGATTCCTGCTCATTTTATTAAAATGGAAACATTTCCGAAAACTGGAAGTGGAAAAATTGATAAAAAAGCATTTCCTTTGCCGAAAAATATCGCATTGACAGAAAATACCCGTAAAGCTGTAAGACCTCGTAATGACCTTGAAAGACAAATGATGAAAATCTGGCAGGAAGTTCTAGGAATAGATGATTTGAGTATTTCTGATAATTTTTTTAATCTGGGGGGCCATTCCCTTTTGGCGGCCTCTTTAATTAAAAAAATGAATGATAAAACTGGAATGAAATTTCAGCTTCGTGAGTTATTTTCCTATCCAACAATAGAAAGTCTTTCATCTTTGAAAAATGCATCACTTACTAAAGATTCAGAAATTAAACTTAACGAATTAATTGTTTCCATGAAAAAGGAAAAAACTGTAAAATTATCTTCTCAACAGGAAAGATTATGGTTTCTTCATGAATTTGATCCTGAAAAACCATTATATAATCTAGTGCATATTCTACGAGTTGAAGGTCTGCATAATACTCATAATCTGATTTCATCGTTAACTAAATTTTTTGAAAGACATGATTTATTCAGAGCATACATAAATGCGGATGAAGAAAGAGCGCGACTTGAGTTTGTAAATGAAGCATCAATACCCGTTATTATATCAGATTTCATATCGGAAAATTCTGAAAAAGAATTTGAAGAGTTTATAATTAGTGAAAATAGAAAACCTTCTGATTTCACGAAATATCCGTTTATCAGAGCATTTATTTGCCGAATGAATTCAGAGCTATGTCGAATTTGTCTTTTTATACCGCATATATTTACTGATGGTTGGTCATCTGAAATATTTCTTAACGAAGTTGCGGAAATTTATAAGAGTTTAGAGACAGGATCGGATAATCTTGCGCCATTAACAATTCAGTATTATGATTATGTGAAGTGGGAATTGGAACAAAAAGATAACAAAGCAATCTCAAATGACTTACGCGAGTTTTGGAAGAAATATTTAGCAAATATTCCGGTAATTCATGAATTACCTTTGGATTTTCCTCGACCTAAAGAACTTACAGGTAAAGGAGGAATGATTTCTTTCGGAATTAGCATGGAAATTTCTGAAAAGATAAGAAAAATTTGCGAAATAAATGGATTAACGCAGAATATGTTTTTTCTATCCGCATTTGTTTTATTATTACATAAATACTCTTTTCAGGAAACAATAATGATTGGTTCGCCATACGCGAACCGGGAATTGGAGCAATTGAAAAATGTTTTCGGCTATTTTATTAAAACAATTCCTTTAAGATTTGATATTGATTCAGAATCGGAGAAAGAAATATGGTTTAATTATGTAAAAGAGCAGTTTATATCGGCTTGGTCAATGTCCGAGATTGATTTAAATGAATTGGTGGATTTAATAAATGTACCCCGTGAAATGAATATTAATCCTATATATCAGATTTTATTTGCTTTTCAAAGTTATGACAAGCGGACATTCGGAAATGATCATATAACTTTCAGGCAGGAATTTCTGGATCGTGGTATATCAGAAAATGATATCGCATTGTACATGTGGGAAAAAGAATCTTTTGCCGGAGTGCTTGAGTATTCATCTGATTTATTCGAACAAAAAAGCATGGAAATACTAATTCATAATTTCCAGAATATTATTCTTGGACTTTTAAATGATAATTATAAATCGTTAAATGACATAAATTTTACAGATGACAATGATTTAATTTTAATTGGTAATTTGAATGATACGGAAATAACTGAATATTTAAATAATTCCTTTACGGAATTATTTAAACAGAGCTGTAAAAAAAATTCTGATAAAACGGCAGTAAGATTTGATAAATTGACTCTTAGTTATGCTGAATTAAATTCAGCATCTGATAAAATAGCGTTTAATCTTCTTGCGAAAGGCGTTAAACCGCAGAGTTTTGTTGGAGTTTATCTAAACCGCGGATTGCTTCTTCCTGAAGTGCTTCTTGGAGTAATGAAAGCAGGCTGTGCGTATGTTCCGCTGGATTCGCATTTTCCTGACGACCGTCTTAAAATGATAATTGAAGATTCAAAATTGGATTTATTAATTACAGAAAAATTTCTTGTATCTTCTGAATTAGTAAAAAACTTAGCGCATAATATTAAGATTATTGTTGCTGATGAAAAACATGAAACATCACTAAAACAGAACAAGCAATTGCCGGCTATAAATCCAGATCATTTTGTTTATATGTTATTCACATCCGGGTCAACAGGAAGACAAAAAGGAGTTCCAATTACGCATGGTGCATTGGCGAATTTTCTGCTTAC
>JBFZEW010000051.1:0-2861 GCA_041306665.1 Spirochaetota bacterium
CATGATCGGCATGGCAGTGAGTCAGAATTATGCTGTCGATTAACTTTGGACTTACGTTCGAGTTAATGAGCCATTCAGTCGAGTTTACAGGCGGATCGACCATTATTCCTTTCCGATTAATCCAGATTAAAAAACCGGAAGTATTGTCTTTTGGATCAAATCCATGACTTGGACCAAGACATGTAATTCCGAACAGAGGCGGGAAATACGGTTCAGCAAGTCTTTTACCGATTTCAAATTTTCCTTTATATTCAATGAAGCTCGGAAAATCGACTACTTTTTTTTCATTATCATAGATTATTATTCTGTTGTTTTTATTTTCAACTTTTACAGAATCGAAAATTACGGTATTATCAAAACCATATGGAAAAAATTCAACGACATCTTTTAAAGTGAATGAACTGCGGAAATAAGTCATTTCCTTTAATAAGTCAGTTACAGCATATTCATCTTGGGAAAGATCATAATCATTTTCAATATTTATTGTTTCAGGTCCGAATAGCGATTCCTGAAGTACCTTTTCCATTTGGATAATTTGATCCAAACGGCAGATAATTTTAGTCTTCCGTTTTAGAATAAAGAAGTTGAAGTAAATCGGGAATTCGATTTCGCCAATGCTTATTCCCTTGTACCAGTTAAAAAGCTGGTTCGGAAGAATGTATTTGTCAGGAACTCCATACTCAAGTACCATTGTATCTTTCACAGTTTCTGGAGGAACGCCGTACTGGAAAGTTCCGGAAGATGTCAGGATTGTAAATCCGCCGCGCTGGAGTTTTTTAATTTTATCTTTGGAATATAAGTAAGTTTTTTTATCCATAATTAATCAAAGCTGTAATATGTATGTTGTTTTATGAAATCGGCGAATCCAAGTTCTTTCATTTTTGGAACAAAATCAATATAATTATCTCCGTAATGAACAAGATACATTTTCTTTTTAATCTCTGCCGGCAGCGTCGCAAGCTCATCTATTGAGGCGTGCACACCACCTGTGAAAAACTGACAGTCATGAATGATTATCTCGAAATTAAATTTTTTCTCAAAATCAATAATCAGCTCAGGATCAAAACGCGTATCGCTGGTAAACATTACTTTTTCGTCAATAATGACGCCGCAGCTCCAAAATGAACTTGCCCAGTCAAAGCTTGTATCGGGTATGTGTTTTGTTCTGAACATTTTTATATTAATTCCGTTTAGAGTATACTCAAAAGTTTCTCTTGGGTAACAGGTAAGATATTCCGGGCGGAGTGCATTAAAAAAATCATTAAAATTGAGCGTGTCTCCAGCTTCTTCTTCATTGAACGCGCATCCTCCGCGAAGAGACATGTCCCACAGCAGATGCTGATACGTTTCATTAATAATAACATTCGCCTTCCTGCGGTTAAAATAGCGTCCCATCAAAGCGACTTCTTCGAGCCCGCCGATATGATCCGCGTGAGAATGAGTAATTAATAGATTTTTAACATCTGAAACTTTTTTCCCAAGTTCAAAAAACGCCTGCGAACATTTTGTTCCGCAGTCAATAAGAAGATGTTCATCACCTTTAATAATTAACAGATTTGTCTGATATAATTTTTTTGTAAAAGCGCTTCCGGAACCGATAAAAAACAGTTCAAGATTTCCGCTGTTGGTAAATTCGAGAGGTTTTTGTATTATGCGCATTAATATATCCTTGAAGTTCATATTAATCAGACATATGAATTAAGTCAAGAAAATGTTTTGCGTTCTTAATTATTATTTGTATTGAATCGATCAATGAAGCCGCCTGACTTCATTGATCATGAAAAGATTAAAAATTAAAGGTTACGCCGATTTCTGTCGTTGAATAAATCAATTTAGTAGTATTATCATTGTCAGTGGTTATAACTCCGGAAGAATTTTTTATTTCATCCTTATAATTTAAATAATCATAGGCAATTCCGGCTTTGACAAACAATCCAATTTTATTATTTATCATATATTGCGAGCCAATATGGATATCGGCGAAATAAAACAAATATTTATCACGGAGATAAAATGTTTTGGTAATTTTTTTAATTGCAAAAAACAAAATTCTGTAATAAAAATATATCATGAATAAAAACGAAATAAAAGATTTATTTTACTGCGAAAACAGGCTGTTTGAAAATGATATTCAGCTGAAATCAGAAGATAACAGGTCCCCTTTTGACATGGATCATGACAGAATCATTTATTCTCATTATTTCCGCAGAATGCATGATAAAACGCAGGTTTTTCCCTATGCGCCATTATCAAATTCGAGTCAGGCGCGAAGCCGACTTTCACACAGTCTTGAAGTCAGCTGCGTCGGTCGTTCGCTAGGCAACTATGCCGGACAATATCTTCTTTCAAAAGGAGTTTACATAAACCCCTATGATATTGGTACAATCGTCGCTGCCGCATGTCTCGCGCATGATATAGGCAATCCGCCTTTCGGTCATTCAGGTGAAGACGCAATTCGCGTATGGGCGCTTAAAAATCTTTCAAACACGCTTTCCGACAAACAGGAACAAAATGACATTTTAAATTTTGAAGGCAATGCGCAGGGATTTCGCGTGTTGACAAGACTGGATAATTGCCAGCGGAAAGGAGGAATGCGCCCTACACTTGCCACGCTCGCGGCTTCTTCTAAGTATACTTGTTCATCTGACGGAATAGATAAAAATTTCATTTCAAGAAAAAAATTCGGATATTTCAAAGAGGATGCTGAAAGTTTTTCATACATATTCAATAAACTGAATTTAACGGATGGTGATAATTTCAGACGTTCTCCTCTTGCCTGGCTTTCCGAAGCTGCGGATGACATCTGCTACATGATTATCGACGTTGAAGACGCCTTTCATCTTGGTTTAATTACATTCGAA
>JBFZEW010000052.1:0-2636 GCA_041306665.1 Spirochaetota bacterium
ATTTGAAAAGGACATTGAAATTTTCTTTAAATATGCGAAAGAAAGCTTAAAGTCCGGCATGAAAGATGAAGATGTCTTCATGCACTATTACGATGAAACAGAAAAAAGATGGAAACGTCTGGAAAGATTGAGCGTTCAACCCGAAATAGTTACTGTAACTTCAAAGACAAATCATTTTACAGATATCATAAACGCAACACTCACTGTTCCTGAACATCCTGACGCAATGAGCTTCAATCCCAATTCAATCAAAGATATTAAAGCAGGTGACCCTTCGTCAAAAGTTAATCTCATTGAAGCGCCGAAAGCAAACAGCACAGGCGATGTAAATGTTTCTTATCCGGTTGAAATTCCTCAGGGCCGGCTTGGCATGGCGCCGTCTGTTTCGGTAAATTACAATTCAGAAGGCGGCAACGGGTGGATGGGAATAGGCTGGAACATTGCAATTCAATCCGTCACTATTGATACGCGTTTCGGTGTTCCGCGCTATAACGGAGAAGAAAAGTACCTTCTTGACGGTCAACAGCTGGTTGAAGAACCGGATCAGACCGGAAACATCCGCATTTTCAGACCGCGAGTTGAAGGTTCTTTTGCAAAAATTCAGAGAATCGGCGGTGCTGCTTCGAATTATTACTGGGTTGTAACAGACAAACGGGGTACAAAAAGCTATTACGGGCAGACTAAAGGTGATGCAGATGGTTCTGTTTTACAGCAGGACAATGGCAGCGGTAACATTTTTCAGTGGTGTCTTGAGAAAGTTGTCGACATGTACGGAAATACAATAAAATACAAATATGTAATTGATAATTCTTCAGCCGGCAAACAAATTTATCTTTCTGAAATTTTCTACACAGGATCCGGCGGCTCGGATGGAAAATATTCTCTAAAGTTCAATCTGGGCAACAGAACTGATATCTCTACACGCGGACGTCCCGGTTTCATGACTGCAACTTTAAAAAGATTGGATTCAATTGATGTACTCTATTCCGATACACTTGTTAGAAAATATGTATTCGGCTATGATTATGGTGTTTTCGGAAAAACAAGATTAAGATCAATTTCCCAGTTTGACGGCAGCGGTACACAGTTATTTAATAAACATGAATTTGAATATTATGAGGAAGTTAATGCAGACTCCATTTATAGCGACATTAACTTTCGCGGTGCCCTTGCAACGACGTTTGAAAGTGCAGCAGGAGATAATAAATATGGGGCTTTTGTAGCAGAAGCTGTAAAGGTTCTGACTTTCTTTTTTACAAATTTTTATAAAAAAGCAACAAATGACTGGGGAACTGTTTTCAGTAGAAATATTAGTAACAATTTTTCTGCATCTGTTACTGCATGGCTTGCCCCGATGTCGATACTTAAAAAGCATTCTTTTGGAATCACTGCAGGAGCTGGTTCTTCAGACGGATACACCGCGGAATCAATGATGGATATTGATGGAGACGGACTTCCTGACCTGCTTTCAAGAAATAGCAATGGGACTGTAAGTTACAAAAAGAATCAGGGAGATAATACTTTTGATTCAACAGCTAAAAAAGTTGAAGGATTGGAATGCATCGGTGGTACTGATTCATGGAGTGTTTACGGCGGTCCTGAATTTCCTACATATGTACCGTTCAATGCATCTGTGAACTTCACAAAATCATCGGTTTATGGGTATTTCGCCGATGTTAATGGAGATGGTTTGGTCGATTTTGTCAGCGCAGGAGGTTCAAAGTCTTCGGGCAAGAAAATATTGTATAATCGTACTGGAGCGGACGGTACATCAAACCCGGTGTTCGGGGTTAGCCCTCCAGTATATGCCAGCTCTGTTCCGTTTGATTCAACAACAGAATCCGAAATTAATCTGTCGGATGCTGATATAGGCGATGAACCAACCTGGGACTATATGAACAGCAAATTCTATCTTGACGACCCTCTTCGGATCTGGAAGGCTCCTTTTTCCGGTGTCATTAAAATCAGTGGAGATGTAAAGCTTGCTGACAATAATAAACCAATAGATTCACTTTACAAAGGTGATGGTGTCAAAGTATACATACAGAAAAACAATACATTACTTTGGAGTGCTTCCATTGCAGATGAAAACCACGAATGGCTTGCTCCATCAGGTGTAAATGAAATTTTCGTTGAGAAGGGAGATGAAATTATTTTCCGTGTCAATTCCATTGATGATGGAGCATATGATATTGTTGAGTGGGATCCATTGATAGAATATGCCAACATTGAGGATGAATACAAAGAAAGTACTGATGAAAACGGTAAGTATATATATAAGTTTAAGGGAAGTGAAGATTTCAGTGTTTATGGAAGGACTAATTCGTGGAGTCCGCCGCTGAACGGAAATATTAAACTTACAAGCTTGTTTAGAAAAGGTAAAACTTCGGATAAAGTCACAGTTAAGATTTACAGATATTTTAAAAATTATAATCCTTCCATTGTTGATGAAAAAAATAATGTAATTATTAACAAAACAAAAATTGAAATTTTCTCAAAAACCTATAGTACTGGCAGCGTATCTGATGAACTGATTGAACTTAATGTTGCCAATGTAAAAGAAAGTGAAGTTATAACCAGCAAAGACGATAAAATTGAATTTGTTAAGTGGGAGGAAATTCAATTTAAAATTGAAA
>JBFZEW010000053.1:0-7312 GCA_041306665.1 Spirochaetota bacterium
CTTTCTTTTTATAAGAAGATTCACCTGCGATGAAGTCAGTATTTTATTATTTACATCAGAGCTTATGCCAACGGCGCGTTTTCCGTTATAATGCCTGACTGATGATTTTCCTGCCGCGGGAATTAATCGGGCAAAGTGTCTCAATTCAATGAGCTGACCCATATTATTCGTAATCGGAATATTAAGAATATTTTCTTCTCTGAATTTTTCTCCTTCATCCAGTCTCACGCGGAAATCAACATTCTCGCCTTCATTTTTTACCGAAGTGACAACAGATCCCTCAAATGCCGCCCTGACTGATTGCGCGACATTCAGCGGAGTAAGCCCGACCTGAGCGAGCTTTTCATAATCAAGCTTCAATACAAGTTCATCTTTTCCTTTAACATTGGTAGTTTCGATTTTTTCAATTCCTTCAATCGAATTCATGTATTCAATAAGCATGCTCTCATATTTTTGAAGTAACGCATCATTATCACTGACGAACGTGACATCTACGGGACGTCCGACAGGAAGTCCGGCAATGACCGATACATGCAGTTTCTGAAACTTATTTTCAATTCTGATTTTCTCAAGTCCAGGCTTGAGCATTTCCATCATTTTTTCAGAGGTTACATTTCTTTCAGCAGAAGGTTTAAGATAAACTGATATCAAAGCCCAGTTACTGTAAAGCCCGGCATTCGAACCGTAAAAATCAGTATTGTGATGTCCAATATGAGTTGTTACTCCCTGTACCTGCGAAGCCGGAAGAGTCTTAATGATAAATTCTTCAACAGGCATAGTTGAATCTGCCGTTTTTTTAAGCGGTGTGCCGTCAGGAGTCTCGATTATTATATTAAAATAATCAGGATCAATGTCCTCATCTAAAATAAATCTCATAAATTTTACTGAAAACGCGAATAATGCCAGGAGTAAAAACACATACATAAACATTGTTAAATACCGCCGTCTGAGACAAATACACAACAGTTTTCTGTATTTCTCAATTATTACATCCATTAACCTGTGTTTGAAGCTTTTCGCGAATTTTTCAGTTTTAGTTTTTTTCAAATGAACAGGCATGAAAAAAATTGCATCAAAAAAAGAAATTGAAAGCAGAATAATTACAACAATCGGAATATCGCTTGTAAAACGTCCGACAACTCCTTTAATGAAAAGCAGAGGAAAAAACGCGAGCATTGTCGTGCTGACGGAAGCGAATACGGGCGCGAACATTTTTCTGACCGCGTTTAGTCCGCTCTGCTCGTTATCCATGCCTTCAAGTCTGTTTGAAAATATTTTCTCCGTAACAACAATTGCATCATCAACAAGAATGCCGAGCATGAGAATCATTGACGCAAGAGTGATAACGTTTATTTCAAGATTAAAGAACTTAAAGAATGCGAAAGAAGTAATAATCGAAAAAGGAATTCCATAGGCGCACCAGAATGAACTCTTGAAATCAAGAAACAGCATGAGTATCGAGAAAACTAAAATGAAACCAATAATACCGTTAGATATCATCATTTTTATCATTGTACGCGTAAAAATGGAATAATCAGTTATTAAATCAATCGAAATGTTTTCAGGAAGCGTTTTACGCATTTTTTCAATTTCTTCGTTGAGACTTTCAGCCACTTTTACAACATCCGCGTTTTCCTGAGAAATTACAATCATACCGATTGCCGGCATTCCATTGCCCCTGTAGATAACATCCGGGTCTGCGAAACCGTCAGTGACCTTCGCGATGTCGGAAACTTTCACCCCGTATCCTTCAAAGTTTGACCGTACAATTACGTTTTTTACTTCATTAAGATTTTTGAATTGCGACATTGTAACGATTTGTTTTTCAGAAACGTATGATTCAAGATTTCCTCCTGATTGACGTATGTTTCTCGAACTAATCGCGTTAATTATTTCAAACACGGAAATTTTATAATTTTTAATTTTATCAGCAGATGCTTCTATCTTCAGCTCGCGTTTCCTGTAACCCATTTTTTCGACACGCGACACTCCATTTACTTCTTTAAAAATTTCTTCCATCGCTCTCGCATATTTCCGCAGTTCAAGTTCATTCGCGTTTCCGGTAATAGCGATTTCAAGAACAGGAAGATTTGATATTTTAACTTCCTCTACAAAAGGACGTTCAATTATCATGGAAGGAAGATCATTCACGCGCGACACAGCGTCACGCACATCCTGCTTTATTTTTCCATGATCTTCTGATTCACCGTCAAGTTCAACAGTTATGATGGAAATATTTTCAAGACTCATGCTCGTGATTTTTTTGATGTTTTCCACTTCAAGAAGTTTATTCTCAATTTTTTCAGTCACGTGAATTTCCACGTCTTCCGGTGACGCTCCGGGATATATGGTCTGTATTTGCATCAAATCAAAACTGATTGCCGGAAACTGCTCTCTGTTTAAATTCATCATCGCAAACACGCCCGATAGAAACAGGAGAATGATTATCATATTTGTAACTTTGTGGTGTCTAATTAAATATTTCACAATTGTGCTCATACAAGTTTCCTCATTTTTTCCAGTATTTTTACAAATTCCTGAATTATAAACGATAAATAAATTTTAAGATTACTCTGAAGAATTTCATTGGAATCATTTTTAACTAAAATTGAAAGAAGACCTTCTATTACGCTTACGGTATAGGCCTCTGGAATGTATTTAAATCTTTCATGATCTTTTTTAATTTCTTCAACATTCAGATGCTCAAAAATATGTTCTTTAAAATGTTCAATTATCTGCGGTTTGATATTTTCAAAAGACGAACCTTCGCTATGATTTAAAACAATAAGAATCTCTTTTTTATAAAGCAGGAATACTTTGATTATATTATCAGTATATTGATCAATTATACTTTCAATTACATCCAACTGTAACGAATTGACTGATTCAATTTTATGATTTGAAATTTCTTTAATTTGATCAACTACAGGTTTGACTATGTGAGTAAAAAGTTCATTTTTACCTGAAAAATATCTATATAGATTACCGACTGATAATCCGGAATTCATTGAAATTCGGCGAAGAGAAGAATTTTTATATCCATGCTCGAGAAATTCTTTCTTAGCTTCCCGCAAAATCGCGTTCTTAACTTCTTCCTTTAAAACCTGCATATTCCTCAATAATAAACGATTGTTTATTATTGAAAATACAAAAACATATGCTGATTGTCAACTTTACTTAGCCAGAATTAGTCGAATATTTAAATATTTTCTTAATAATAAACAAAAAGTGAGTCTGGTTTAGTATTCAGTGAACAGTGAACAGTGAGCAGTAAACAGTAAACAGTAAACAGTAAACAGTAAACAGTGAACAGTGAGTTTTAGTAGAATCACTAGCAACCCCGCAACTTTCAACTTTCTAGTATGTCAGTAATCATTTTTATAATTTCAGATTTATTCTCTATATTATTTAAATCAGCATCAAGAAAGACTTCATATATTTTTATCGCAAGGACTGCAAGCTGTGTCGGGTTATTAGGTATAAAACCTTTCGGAAAATGGGAACTGAACCGCCGGATAAACTCTGCGCAATTTCTGACAGCATCATATTCAGCTCTGTCAATATTTTCCGGAAAACTGAATCGCCACTGCTTAATTCTTTCCAGAATAATATTACGATTACTATCAACCGGAATTCCGGTAGCGCTGAAAATTCTACAGTCATAGAGCCTGCATGTTTCCGGACGGGAATTATATATTTTACATTTACCGTTTTTGAACATTGGACAATGTCCGTTTTCATCATATCCCAGAACATAATTACCTCTGGAAAGACCGGGAGCCGGAAATAAAAGTTCTTTGGGAATTCTTGATATTGCTCCGGTTTCAAAAGGTTTGATGCGGATAAAATATGACGAGGTACAGCAACCGGTACAGGCACCGCATGGAACATTCATACCCATACCGGTTTTCAGACTTTTTAATGTTTCATGAAGCCATGAAGAAAAACTTCCGGCATCTATTTCAGTGTTGTTTAAATCATCCATATTAAATACCAAACCATTTTGCGGTTTGTGACATATGTAGATTAATCGATATCACATTCCTAATACTCACTGATAATTCTTCCGCCGATTTTAAATAATGGTTTCAGCAATGACAATACAATTACAGAAACCAGTACAAAACCCAAAATCAGTTTGATATCAGTTATTCTCTGCTGATATTCTCCGAACACAATGTAAAATCCTATTGGAAGATTCAGCAAAAGTCCTGTCAGCAGACCCGGTGCATATTTTTTTGTCACAATAGCTGACACAAGATGAGGAAAAATAGAATTCATACTCATCATGAGAAGAAACCCGAAATAACTGTACTCGGATATTTCACTATTTGCGCCGAATAACATAAACTGAAATGTAATTAGATATCCGATTACAGTAACACAGATTAGTGCAAAATGAAATTCATTAGCCTTAACAACAGGATGAAACTTCCCTGCTGTAACAGACCATTTCGGCAGCCAAAGAGCTTCTTCAATATTGTGCAGTGTAAAACCCAATAAAAATAGTACTTCAAACATTTTTATTTTCCTTTATAAATTTAATATTTCTAAAAATCAGAAATATTTAATAATTGCAATTAAAAATTATTATCATTTTCTCAGTTTCAACTCAACCTTTTCTTTTTCAGCAGCAGCTTCAAACATTTCATCAATAATTTTTATTTTATCTTTCACATCTAAATCTTTGCAATCAACTTCTTTCGATATTTGCTCCATGATGCTTTTTATGGCGCTCAAACTCAGCAGATTAATCGCCAGACAATAAAATGCTTTTTTTCTTCCATCATTATAGTTCTCAATCAGATTTTCCAGGATCATTACTTTATCATCAAGTTCTTTCTGATAATTTTCAATGCCAAAAGTTTTTGCTTTATTGAAATCAGATAAAACATTACGATATGAAATAAATGAATCAGTTTTACTGGCTTCTGAATATTTTTTACACGGATACAAGGAACACTCAAAACAATATTCAACATTATCATGTTTTCGGGTGCAGGTAATTACAACACAAGCCGGATGTTTCAAATGAAAGTCAGAACCTCCGCAGCCCGGACATTTTGAAGAACCTTCAGTCTGATATCGCGGACAGAGGCCGCAGTTAAGACCGCACAATGAAAAAAGATGATATTTACGTTTATCTTCTTTCATAATTTAATTTTTTAAAAACCCGATTTAATCAGATAATATAATTTTATCAATTCCGTATTCACTGATAGCAGATTCATATTTTTTCGAGAATTCCAGATGTTTTACCATTCGCTCTTCCGGACTAAATTTATAATAATTTTTTCCATATTTTTTTACGCAATCCCGAATAATAAGCTTATGAATCAGATTATCATAAAAAACAACATTTTCATACTCTTCCATTACGTTTGAAACAATATCAAGCATATTGTTAAACTCTTCGCTTTCCTCATCTATTAATTTGGAAGCATTCATTTCTTTCGCAAATGACTTTAAATGTTCAGCAATTTCATGAGCCTCATTACAGAAAATTTTAAAATCATCACTTTGTGCGCCATAATCAGTTCCGACACCTGCGATCCATGTTGCCGTCTCAACAACCTTTAGCAGTGTTTTGTATTGTTTTTGTGAAAAAAATATTTTCATTTTACCTCTCAATTATACTAATTACAAACAATTATTAAGTTCGATTATTTTACAAACAACTTTCCGTTTTTAATTACATTTATGCCGTCAATATTTTTTACTTCAAATGGAAAAAAATTATTATCACATCTCCCGACTTCAATAGTCAGTACTTCTCCCGGAAGCACATACTTTGAAAATCTTGCCGAAATACCGGCATAATTTTTATAATCGCCCTTGCATAATTCTCTGACAAGCACGGAATTCACCATTGCCAGAGTACACATTCCATGCAGAATAGTTCCGGGCAGTCCAGCAGCATTAGCGAAAATTTTATTTAAATGAATAGGATTATTATCACCGGATACAGAAGCATATCTTTTTCCCTGATTAAATGGAACCGCCAGTTTAAATTCAAATTCCGCATGGAAAGGTTCTTTATTTTTTTTCTCTGTAATGGTTTTCTTTTTACTGCGGATTAAAAATGAAGTCAGCGAACGCAAAAGATGCTCATTCCCGTCTGCCGTAAAAATACTTGATTCAATATTCAGCAATTCACCCGCTGATGTTGCAGAAATTGATTTAACAGTATTTATGATTCTAATTTTTTCATTCATTACTATTGGACGGAATATTTCAATTTCCTGGCCGGAATGCACCAGACGGACAAGATTAATTTTTAAATTTTTATCATATAGTATATTTTTAATTCCCGGATAGGCAAGTACTGCAGAATAAAACGGAGAAAGCATATGATTTTTCTTGTCAGAATTACAAAACACATCTCCGATAACATCAGCAAATTCTGAAACTTTTTTTGCATCAATTAAAATTTTGTCAATATTACTTTCCAATCCGACAGCAGCTATATTTATTTTTTTTGAAAAGCTGCTTAATGTAATTTTAAAAATATCTTTAATCATTATTTCTCCTGAGTAATCCCCCCGGCATAAATGCCGACCCCCTTAACAAGGGGGTTGCTCCCCCCGGCATGAACGACGACCCCC
This sequence comes from Spirochaetota bacterium, assembly GCA_041306665.1. Lineage (GTDB taxonomy): Bacteria > Spirochaetota > UBA4802 > UBA4802 > JAFGJZ01 > JAFGJZ01. The sequence continues at coordinate 6,606 of JBFZEW010000053.1, forward strand.
TTAACAAGGGGGTTGCTTCCCGGCATGAATGAGGATCTTCTTAATAAAACCAAAATTCCATCAATCAAAACACACCCCCCTTTCTAAGGGGGGCAGGGGGGATAATCTCTTTCAATTTTTCACACACATATTCAAAATCATTCAAAACCTCATCATTTGTAAAACGAATTACTTTAAGACCATAACCTTCTAACACTTTTGTCCTTATTTCATCATATTCTTTTTCCTGTTCAGTCGAATGAGTATTTCCATCAATTTCTATAACAAGCTTTGCTGAAGCACAGTAAAAATCTACAATATAGTTATCAATTGGTCTCTGACGAAGAACTCTTACCGATTGAAGTCTTAAAAATTCATACCAGATTTTCTTCTCTGCTGCAGTCATATTCCGCCTCAGATCTTTTGCTCTTTTAACAAGTTTTCTATTATATGGCAAATGAAATGCTGATTTTATCATATATTCATCTCCTGAGTAATCCCCCCGGCATAAATGCCGACCCCCTTAACAAGGGGGTTGCTCCCCCCGGCATAAATGCCGACCCCCTTAACAAGGGGGTTGCTTCCCCCGGCGTGAACGACGACTCCCATAAGAAGAGGGTTACTCCCCCGGCATGAACGACGACCTTCTTAATAAAACCAAAATTCCATCAATCAAAACACACCCCCCTTTCTAAGGGGGGCAGGGGGGATAAATCATTGACTTTTTG
>JBFZEW010000054.1:0-7965 GCA_041306665.1 Spirochaetota bacterium
TCTTCTGCTTTCATTTAACTGGTATGGAGCTGCCGATCATTCATATCAAAACATGTGGAATCTTGTTTTTTCTTGGGAAAAAGACTAGTCATTCAATTTACATCCATTGCTGATTTTTAATCACTACGGTGAAGATTACACAATGTTTTTAAATCCGGTTTTTGTTTACTATAAAGACGCGGAAGTAAAAACAACAGCCTTCCCGATTATTCCTTTGTTATGGTATCACAAATCAGATATAGCGGCACAAAAAGATACATATAACTTTCTGACTTTTTTCAGGTTTACGGATTATGCCGATTCAAAAAACGGCAGCAGCATTTCACCGCTGCATTATTACAGCAGAACAGACGAGAAATCAATTTTCATTTCTCCGTTGTTTTATAATTATGTTAAATATGACCAGGACATTAAATACAGAGGTTTAATACCGGTTTATTATTCATGGCAGAATGATAAAAACAAGGGTAGCATGCTACTGCCTGTTTATTATTCAAACAGATCCAGCGATAAATCTTTAAGCGTGAATATACTCGGACTTGCAAGCACTTATGCTGCCGGACCTTTCCGTCCGACGACTGAGATAGACTTAGGTCAGCTGGAAAATACCTGGTATCTTGATTTTACTTTTTCGTGGCTCTATAACTTTTTCAGCGTGTACTACCGTCTTCCGCTAAATAAAGCAGCGAATCTTTATGAAAGCTCTGAAATCAGCGAAGAAAATATTATCGTTAATGAAGAGCTTACGAAACTGCAGAATTCAGAAGTAATCCTCAGTAATGAAAATAACGTCCGCTCGGAATCGCTGAAATTTTACGGAACTGATTTATTCTACGGTCTTTTTTCTTACCAGAAATCTGATCACATGAAGCACATTCGCCTTCTGCCTTTAGCGTGGTTCACATGGTACGACAACAGCGACAATAAAGTCAGTTTCATACCTGGTGCGTACTTTTATTTCAAGCGCGAAAATTTAAAATATTTCATAATTTTCCCGTGTTTTCTGCCTATTTACGGAGAACAAACTAACGGCGCGTCATTTACAAAAACATATGGACTTACACTTTACTGGGATATTTATAACGATGAAACTAAAACGGCAGAAAAACATATTCTGTGGCCGATATATAAGTCATACACAAAACCTGATTCAGACGGATGGCGGCTTTTCCCGCTGGTATGGCATTCGACCAAAAAAGCAGATAATGAAATTAATTCCTCAACATTCAGCCCATTATTTTATTATTCATCTGAAAAAACTATTTTAAATTCCGACGGAAGCGAAAATTACAATTCCTACTTTAACGTTAATCCATTTTTACTTTATTACAGTGAAAAATTCAGTTCATCTTACAGCTCTGTTTTGTCATTTCCGATTATACCGCTGTATTTCAGGTACAGATCCGATACTGATAATTCAGACAGAATTTTATATAATTTATTCGCATATAAACGGAATGAATCAGGCAGTACAACTGATCTGCTATTCGGACTTTATCATAATAATAAACAGACTATGAAAAGTTTTGAATTTCATACAAATTGGACTTTTCCTTTATACTATTATAATCATACGCGCAACAATGCCGATAATAATGAATCGAAAACTTTTTTTACTTTATTTAATTATTACAAAAAAGATTCAACTGAACTTGTTTTAAACTTTCCGCTCATACCGCTTTTCCATTACAGGGAAACAGAAACATCAAAAAATATTAATATTTTAGGAAACCTCTACGCGTCGAATAACAACGCGTCATTTGTTTCAAACACGGCGTTTTTCGGTCTTTTTTACAGCCGCAGTTACATTGGAGATGATGCAAAACTCAACTGGCTGCTGCCTTTCTATTTCAATTACTCAAACGGAAATGATAAATATAATTTCTACTTTTTGAATTTATATTATACGTTTAATTCAGAAAATGAAAAAAGTTTTTCCGTTCTTTGGCCGTTGTTTTATCATAACACAAAACCTGAAAGCTCGACTACCCTATTGTTTCCGATTGCCTTCTACAAGCACAGCCAAAAAAATAATTTTGACTCTAAAATGTTTATTTCACCTTTTTTAATTTTCAATAAAACTGAATCAACATCCCATGACGCGGAAACTTCTAAATTCTTTTCAATCCCGTTGTTACTGCAGTATTCCTATTGTGGCATTAACAGTGAAAATGAAAAGTTCAATAACGGATTTTTCGGCGGATTGTATTATAATTCAACTTCTGACTATAAAAGATATAATTTCCTGTATTTAATAGACTACAAGAAGGATGATGCTTTTGATAAAATTAAATATGGATTAGCATTTAACAGTATCAGTTTAAACAGTACGCCGGAATATTATGACTTCAAACTCGCGTATGGCCTTGCTTTTGATTATAAGAATTTCAAGAAAAGCTCAGATTACAGCTTCAGTCTGCTTACTTTTTTATATAAACAGTATAACATTGAAGACAATTTCTACAGTTCACTTTTCCCTGTCTACTGGCATAAACAAAATGATGAATATACGAGAAACATCATACTTCCTCTGCTGGGATACAGCTATAAAGACTCTGATTATTTCTACAGCATGTACGGAATGGGAATTGTCTGGTTCCATTATGCCGACTTTCAGAATGATTACGAAAAGAAATTACTGTTTCTCGGAACGCTGTACGACTACACGCATAAACCTTTGCGAGACTATACTTCGCATTCGCAGTTCTGGGGACTGTTGTGGAATTATGAATATGAAGAAAGCAGTGATTATAAATCTTTCTCAATTTTAAAATTCATGTATAAAAGAGTGCATCAGAACGGTGTTGTTAAAAATAAAATTTTTGGAATTACAATATCGGAAAACAGGGAAAATTAAATGCAATTATATTGTTGAATTTAAAGAATACTGTTCATACAGATTTTCAGCCTGCTTCTGATATTTTATTGATTTGTCAAGCTGCCGCAGTTCGTTTAATATTTGCCTGCATTCATCAACTTTGCCGGATTCAAAATACAGCATGGCAAGATTTATTCTCGATTTCATGTATAACTCATTCGAATTTTTTGATACTTTCGCGTACATATCGATTGCCTGCGCGTTTTTCCGGTAAAAATACAATGAAATCTCTCCGAGATAATAAAATGCTTCATCGGAATATTGACTTTCAACTTTTGAAACATTCGTATAAAGCCCGAAACTCCGCTGGAAATTTTTAACATCAAAATAATATTTTGCCTTGTAATAGTCCGAATAAATTACGTTTCCGTTATAGTTTTTTACGAGATAACCGGAATATGTAGTGATGCTATTTATATCCTTGTTATTATAGCTAAACTCAATGAGTGATTTCAGAAGGAATTCACCTTCGGGAACTTTGACAAATGATAAAATATTTTTATTTACGATTTTAGAAGCATCATTCAATTTTCCTGTTTTAAGATAAATCAGCGAAAGAAGAATATCTCCCTTTACTTTAAGTTTTACATTTTTAATTCTGAGAATTTTCTTTACAGCTTCATCAGTATTTTCAATTTTATAATCAATGTCGGCTTTTTCGTAAATCGCGAGATCTTCGTAATAATTACCCGGAAATTCCTTTTCAAGAACATCAAGATATCTCAAAGCTTCTTCGTATTCATTGTAATTTTTATGATATGACGCGATTATATATAAACATTCCGGATAGAACTGTTTGTTGTTTTCAAGCTGCGCCATGACTTCCAGTGCTTTAGATAGAAGCTTTCTTTTCACATAAACATCAAACAATATGAAATTATCTTCATCTTGAAATTTCTGATCCCGTATCTGAGAAAAATATTCGTATGACTTGTTATACTCGCCTGTATTATAATACGATTTCGCAAGCAGTAGAAGAATGTTAAAAAAAGCATCAGCGTTATAAACAGAAAGTTTCTCATTTTGCAGATAGTAAATGGTTTTTTCATAATTTTTCTGCGCATAGATAGATTGAGCTTTTTTTACAAAAGATTCCAGATCTGCGTTGTTTCCGATTATTTCAAGATAAGCAGTATAATTCTGTTCAGCTAAACGGAAATTTTTTTCTTTAAAAGCGTTTTCAGCTCTGTCTTTAAATACAAACGCGCTGAATTTGGAACGCGGATAAGTTGAAATGAGAAGATTCTCGTAATATAAAGATGACGCCTTGCGTTTTTTTAAAAATTCCAAGTGATTATAAATATTTACCGAAAGATCATCGCTTCGCATGTATGATTTCACGAGCAATGCGATTGCGTTGTCTGCACGTGTTTTATCATCGAGCTGAATGTAGGTTAAATGAAGAGATTTCATTGCTTCGAACCGGAATTCTATAGTTCTGATAGCAAGATACTGATTTAAAAGATTAGCTGCTTTTTGATAATTTTTATTTTCATATTCAGCTTTAGATATGTAAAATATTGATTCATTGATATAAATTGAAAACGGATTCAGTTCGCGAATTTTTTCGAAATTCTGCGCTGCTTTTACATAGTCGCCTTTATTTAAAAATACAAGCGCGTAATAAAATTGATATCTGTCAGCATCCTTATCAAACCGGTATTTATCAAGAATGCTGGAAAATATTTTTTCAGCCTGTTCAAATTCGCCAATCTGCATGTAGACATCGCCTAACATGAGGATAGTTTCTTTATTTGAGTCATTTAGTTCAATAGAAATGTTTTTAAGATAATTGATTGCTGCGGTTTTATTGCCGTTTTCAAATTCGAACAATGCGAGTTCTATAGCAGCTTTTTGTTTAATATCACTGCTGTTAGTTTCATTATATATCTGTTTCATTTCAGCAAGTGATTCGCTGAAGTTCACTGATTTATATAAAATCGCTCTTCTGAATCTTGCATCATAATATTCATTGCCTTTCTGAGAAAGTTTAATGAAATTATCATAACTTACGATTGCATTGTTAATGTCCTTAATTTTTTCGAAGCACAGTGCTTTATAATAAAAAGCGGAAATGTAACTTTCCTCATTTTGAAAATCTTTATCGATTCTGTTAAATGATTCAAGCGCGGACTGATAACTTTTCTGTTCGAAATTTATGCGTCCTTGAAGCAGGTATGCTTTTGATCTTGTTGCCTTATCTTTTGAAAGTATTGATTTATCAAGATACTGCACCGCCGATAAATAATTTTTATCCGCATAGAACGTTTCAGCAATGAGAAGATTCAGTTCTTCAATTTCTGATTTAACAGCAGCATATTTAACAGCGTTGTCATATTCATTAATGGCTTCAGCGTATCTCTGCTGGATGAAATATATTTTTCCAAGTTTCAAATACGATTCTTTAATCATTTCAGGATAAATATTTTTATTCGCGCTGATGAAACGTTTATACTCTTCAACAGCGGTCGAATAGTCATTCTGATAATAATAACATTCCGCAATCCAATAACGTGATTTGTTGCATAACTCGGCAGAAGAACAAATTAATAGAAATCTGTTAAGTTCAAATACAGCAGATTTATATTTTTTCTGGTAAAAAATTGATATTGCCATGTAATACCAGGCGCTGTCTTTATATTGATCATCACTCTCAACAACTTTACGGAATATCAGTTCAGCTGAACCATAGTTTTTCGATTTAAAAGCTTCCAGTCCCTGTTCATATAACAGCTTACCTGACTGCTGCGAAAAACCGGCAATCGAGCCGAAAAACAAAATCAATAGTATATTTAAAAAAATTATTTTCTTCATATCACATCTTTTCAGGAGAAGATACTCCAAGAATTTTCAAGCCGTTACTGATTACTATTTTAACGCAAAGACAGATTATAAGCAATGAATTTGTTCTGTCGGCGTCATCAGAGAGTACTTTATGCTCTGCGTAAAATTTGTGGAAAAACTGCGCGGTTTGAAGTAAATACGAGGATATATGATGAACTTCGAGCTGATCAGCGCTGTCTCGTATTTCATCGGGAAATTTCGACATGATTTTAATTAAATCATTTACAACGCTATCATCAATAATCGAATGATTAAATTTTGAAACATCGCAGCTAATTTTACGTTCGGCTGCTTCTTTGAAGATTGAACAGATTCTCGCGTGAGCATATTGAAGATAGAAAACAGGATTTTCGGAACTGGCTCTTTTCGCGAGTTCAATATCAAAATCAAGATGACTGTCCATTGAGCGCATTACAAAAAAGAATCTTGCAGCATCGACTCCAATTTCTTCAATCAATTCCTGCATGGTTGAAAAATTACCCAGCCGCTTGGACATTTTAACCTGTTCGCCGCCTATTATCAGATTGACCTGCTGGGAAATCAAAACAGTAAATGATTTTCTGCTGAAACCAAGAGCTTCCAATGCTCCGGCAAGACGGGCAATATAACCATGATGATCAGGACCCCATATATCAATTACACGGTCATAGCCGCGATCATATTTATCGAGATGATAGGCAATGTCGGCTAAAAGATAAGTAGGCCTGCCGTCATCGCGGATAATAACTCTGTCTTTATCATCATTATAATCAGTCGAACGGAAAACTTTTTTACCGTCTTCATCGAAAATGACATTCTTTGAGGCAAGTCTGTCATAAGTTTGACTGACACGGCCGTTTTCATGTAGTGTTCTTTCACTGTACCATGTTTTATAATTTACATTGAATTTTTGCATTACAGTTTTTTGACTGTTTACATTGAATTCAATAGCTTTCCGGCTGAAAAAATCACATTTTTCTTCTTCGCTGCTGATCATGTCTGCTTCAGAGCTGAAATTTGATTTTACGTAAGCCGCAATATCTTTAATGTATTCTCCGTGATAACCGTCTTCCGGAAAGACCGCATTTTCACCGTTAAGTTCTTTATATCTGCATTGAACTGATAAACCGAGCAACCGGACCTGATTGCCGAAATCGTTAATGTAGAATTCTCTGTCAACTTTATGTCCGGACGTCTCAAGAAGATTTGCTATTGAATCACCCAATGCCGCTGCCCTGGCTGAAACAACATTCAACGGACCTGTCGGGTTTGCGGAAACAAATTCCAAATTTATGTTCAAAGGCTCTTTTCTTGAAGACTTTCCATAATCAGCACCTTTTTGCACAATGTAATTAACATTTTCTGATATGAATTTTTTAGATATGAAGATGTTTATGAAACCGGGTTTGATGACGTCAACTGAATCAATAATTTCATTTTTTTCAATGTACTCTTTTAAAATGTTCCCTGTCTCCAAAGGGGATTTTTTTAAAAATTTTGAAGCTTCAAGAGCAAAAGGTGTCGAATAGTCACCGAACTTATCTTCACGCGGATATTCAATTTTGATTTCAGGAAGAGGAATTTCAGCAATTTTATTATCGATCTGTGCTTTATTCAAAGCTTCTTCTATTATATTTTTTATCTTTTCCTTAATAAGCATTATAAAACTCCCGAATTTCAGACAATACAATAAAACTATTTTCAACAATGATTTTGTCAATTACTTAATAAAAAACTTGCATTTAATAAATAAAGATATTAAAATATTTTAACCATATTTCAGAGGTATTATTATGTTAAAATTTTTTAAGTTTAATAAACATTACACGATAGGATTGATTGTTTCCCTGGTAATGTTTCTTATTATGGCCGGCGCATTTAGATCCATCGCGATTCTTGAGGGGTTTGAAAAAAGATCAGTCTCTTTTCTATTTTTCATGAGAGATCCTTTCGAAAAACCAAAAAAACTCGGTGAAGGCGCGAAACTATATAAAAAAAATTCGAGAGCCAATGACAGCATTCTTATTCTTGGAATGGATGAAGATACAATACGTGAATTCAATGGAATGGGTATCGACTGGCCTTTCCCGAGGGATGTACATTCAAAATTTATAGACTTCGTGTCAAGCGGAAAACCATCGGCAATTTTAATGGATATAATGTTTCTGGACAATAAAACCGGAGACGAAAATTTGGCAGAAAGTTTTAGAAAAGCCGGAAATGTTTTTTTAGACTTTCCATTCGAGACGCGGGAAGCTGACACA
>JBFZEW010000055.1:0-4183 GCA_041306665.1 Spirochaetota bacterium
ATTTCTTTCGCGTTAAAAGTATTATATACGCGGAACAATTTTTTGCCCATATTTTATTGCTATCAGTAAGAATACCTGTTACTTTTTCTTTTGATTCATCATCAATAGCCAGCAAAAAAAACCATGGCTGTTCGTTATATGAAGATGGAGCATATCTTGCCGCTTCGAAAAGCGGAAGAATATCATTTTCCAATAATTTTTTCTGTGAAAATGATCTTGAAGACCATCGTTTTTTAATTATATCAAGTATATCAAAATTAAAATCCCTATTCATGATTTCTCCATTCCATTCAATTATGTGCACGTCCAAAGACAAATATTTACATTTCTTGATGAAATCGTAATACTTGTTTTATCAGCACTTGCTCCGACCCGGAAACATAAAAACATTAGTTTTAAGAAATTCCCTTATATAAATATTATAGCAATACTATTGAAATTCCCAAAAAATTAGTTAAAGGTTATTTTTGTAAGATATTGTTACAAGTGAAAAGTAAAAAGTTACATACACATACACATACACAGACACAGACACAGACACTGTATCAGTTCGTAAAGTTTATAAAGTTTATAAAGATGAAAGTTACAAGTGAAAAGTAAAAAGCTACATACACAGGCATAAAGGCAGTGAATAATGAACAATGATACATACACAGACACAGACACTGCATTGCTGTATCGGTGCCAGGTGTGAGCAAATTTTGAATGCTGAATGTTAAATTTTGAATTTGCCGGTATCGGTGCCAGGTGTAATATGATTCCTCGGTGCCAGGTGTGAGCAAATTTTGAATTTTGAATGTTAAATTTTGAATTTGCCGACGGTTTGGTATCCTTATTCACGGAAGAGTACACAGACACATACACATACACATACACATACACATACACAGACACAGACACAGACACAGACACTGCATTGCTGTATCGGTGCCAGGTGTGAGCAAATTTTGAATTTGCCAGCATCGGTGCCAGGTGTGAGATTTATACGGCTAAATTCAAATTATTTTTGTACAAAATAAAATTAACATAATTGAAAAATTGTATAAGAAATTATCTTAATGAAAATCGATGCGCATTGTTACAGAATTAAGTTGATTTGCGCAAATTCGGGTATATACTTATTGAATGGAACAGACTGGAATTAAAATTAATCTTAGCAATCTCCTTATTTCTCTTTCATATGTGATGGATTTACTAAACATTGCTGTTGCCGAGCATCAGACAAGGACTGCTTATATTGCAGTTGAAATTGCACGGGAACTTGGTATTCATGGTTCAAATCTTGAGAATATTTTCGCTGCTTCTCTTTTACATGATATCGGTGCAATCACATTAGAAGAAAAGATTGCCTTGCATCAGTTTGAAGATATAAATGTCGACCAGCATTGTATACGCGGAGAAATGCTTTTAAGCACAGTACCTTATTTTAATAAAATTTCAAAAATTATCCGGCTTCATCATACGAAATATACTGAAATATTCGATCGCATGAATGAATCAGTGTATTGTTCTGCTCAGATACTTTCATTAGCTGATTATATTGAACGGCTTATTGATAGAAAGAAGTATATTCTTTTTCAGAAACAGGATATTCTGGATGCTGTAAAACTACAGTCTGTGAAAATGTTTCATCCTGAATATATTAAAGCATTTATTTCACTTTCCGGACGTGAAGAGTTCTGGTTTGATCTGACATCTGCGAAATATCTAAACAGTTTAAAGGATAATAGTCCATATAACGGTCTCACGCTTGATCTTTCTGATGTTAATTATCTAACAAAACTTTTTGCCAAGCTGATAGATTTTAAATCGCATTTTACATATACGCATTCAGCAGGAGTATCGGCATGCGTCGAAAAACTCTGTGCAATAAAAAAAACTTCTGATGAAGAAGGAACATTGATGGTAATTGCAGGAAATCTGCATGATGTTGGAAAACTTACTATTCCCTCTACAATTCTTGAGAAGGAAGGAGCATTGACTGTAGAAGAATTTGAAATAATTAAAAGTCATTCATATTACACATATCACATTTTGAAATCTATTGACGGGTTTGAAAACGTTTCAAGATGGGCGGCTTTTCATCATGAAAAGCTCGATAAATCAGGGTATCCTTTCAGATATTCGGGTGCCACCCTTGATGAAAATTCAAAAATTATGACTGTGAGTGATATTTTTACAGCATTGGCTGAGAAAAGACCCTATAGAGATGGTATGAAGAAAGATCAGATATATACAATTTTCAAGCAGATGTCTGATGATAATAAAATTGATAAATGCTGCAGTGACATGATTTTTGATAATTATGACAACATTTCGAAGTTTATTTCTTCAGCTCAGATTGAGCAGCAGAAGTATTATGATGAAAAGATTTTCTCAAACTAAGCAATTTTTAATAAAAAAATATGTTTTTCAGCTTTGCATTTGACAAAAAACATACCCTGTCGCTAAATGACCGCAATTAAGTAAGGAAATCGGAATATTATGACAAAAATTAAAAATCTTGCAATTATTGCGCATGTCGATCATGGAAAAACAACTTTAATGGATGCTATTCTTAAGCAGTCCGGAATTTTCCGCGAAAATCAGCATATGGATGACAGGATAATGGATTCAAATGATCTTGAAAGAGAAAAAGGAATTACAATCTTCTCAAAGAATGCTGCATTTGATTATAAGGATTTTAAAATAAATATCGTAGATACTCCGGGGCATGCCGATTTCGGCGGTGAAGTTCAGCGAATCATGAAAATGGTTGATGCGGTACTTTTGCTTGTAGATGCTTTTGAAGGACCAATGCCTCAGACAAAATATGTTTTAAAAAAGTCGCTTGAAATCGGACTTAAACCGATTGTCGTAATAAATAAAATTGATCGTCATAACGCGCGTCCAGATGAAGTTCTTAACATGATTTTTGATTTATTCGTCGATCTTGGTGCGACAGATGAGCAGCTTGATTTTCCTGTCGTATATGCATCTGCCAAAGAAGGTTATGCTAAAAAGAACATCGAAGATGTGAGTGACAATATTTTCCCTCTGCTTGATTCAATTATTGAAAACGTAAAAGATACTGAGGGTGATGCCACGAAACCGCTGCAGTTTCTGGCTTCCGCGATTGAGTATGATAATTTTTTAGGCAAGCTTGGCACCGGGAAAATATATAACGGCTCGGTTAAACAGGGTGATGAAATTGTTCTGATGAAACGCGATGGTGAAAGATTGTTATATAGAATTTCTAAAATTTTTGAATATTGCGGTTTGAAAAAAGTTGAGGTTAAAAAAGCTTCCGCGGGAGAAATTGTTACTCTTGCGGGCATGGAAATGATCGATGTAGGAGATACCGTCGCTGATAGAGAATATCCGATACCACTTCCGCTTATTGATATTGATGAGCCGACTCTTTCGATGACTTTTCTTCCGAACAATTCACCGTTTTTCGGTCAGGAAGGTAACTATGTTACTTCAACCGCTATATGGGAGCGTCTTGAGCGTGAAGTGAGAACCAATGTCTCTATCAAAATTGAGAAGTCAGTCGATTCAGACAGATTCGTAGTTAAAGGCAGAGGTGAACTTCAGCTTTCTATTCTTATTGAAAATATGCGTCGTGAAGGTTATGAATTCCAGGTTTCAAAGCCTGAAGTAATATATCGAGAAATTAACGGACGAAAATCGGAACCAATGGAACTTGCGATGATTGATGTCGCAGACGAATTTGTCGGTGTTGTCATTGAAAAGTTAGGCGTTCGTAAAGGTGAAATGCTTAACATGGTACAGGGAAGCGATGGTTACACAAGGCTAGAATTTAAGGTTCCTGCGCGCGGACTTATCGGATTCAGAAATGAATTTTTAACTGAAACACGCGGTACAGGAATTCTGAATGCTTCTTTTTATGAATATGAATTTTACAAAGGCGACATTCCTCGCAGAAATAGAGGCGTACTCGTTCAGCTTGAAAAAGGAATTTCGACTCCTTTCTCTTTGGATGGCCTTCAGAGCAGGGGAACCATGTTCATTGAGCCTGGCACTGCCGTCTATGAAGGAATGATAATCGGCGAGCATAACAAGGAAAGTGATCTCGTGGTAAATGTCTGTAAAAAGAAAAATCTTACAAACATGCGCGCATCGGGATCGGAAGATGCGGTAAAACTTATTCGACCAAGAACATTTTCTATTGAACAGTCGC